>DATHOB010000296.1:0-7334 GCA_035485355.1 Opitutales bacterium
GCCATCGAAGTGCTCAACACTGCCAGCACGGAAATGCCAGTAATGAACGACCTGAAGAAGGAAATCATCTACGAACTGGCCAATTGCTACCGTGGCAATGGCAACGTGGAGAAGGCCGTCGAGCAATACAAGAACATCTACGCAAACGACATCGACTACAAGGACGTCGCGGCGATCATCAACCGCTTCTACGAGAAGAAGACGTTGGACTAAGCCTGATTCGTGTCCGATGTTTGACGCGAGAAGCGTGAGGCGGAGAGTAATGCTCTTCACTTCACGCTTCTCTGCTTTTTGCCGGTGAGCGGGATTTAAATTGATTTGGAAATCAATTGCTCCTTCCGTCGAATTTCATGCAGCCAAGCAGGTGCTGGGCCGTGGCCCGGAACGGAAGTGTCGACTCGGCGGTGGATGCCCAAGAGATTTTCCAGCAGGCATTCGAGTCCTTCCCAAAACCGCAGGCCGTCAAGGATGGGATTGAGTAAGTTGGTGGTGGTGCAATAGTGACATTCCTTGGGGTTGGTGTGGTGGAGGGCGTGGTGGCGCGGGGTTTGCACCAAGTGGATGTCTTGCAAAAAGGAAATGACGGGGCCGTTTTCCTTGCGAGTGCGGTGCGCCCATTTGTGAATTTGATTGGCGTTTGTGGTGAGCATGGCGAAGAGCCATACTTCCCAAGTGAGCAAGCCGGTTGCCCACGCCGCAAGCACCAGCAGCGCACACAAACACAGCAAGTCCCACGAGCTTTGCCACCAACTCAAACGTGTGAAGTGGCGCGGGTAATGATGATGGATGATATTAGCCCTGGCGACGAGTGGGCCAAGGATCGGCGTGTCTTCACGCGCATAAGCGTCTTCCAGCCAGTGGACGAAGCCCGCGACAAAATCTGCGGCGAGCACCGTAGCGAGAATTTTGCACAGAAAACTGAGGATGGTGATGAAGTTCGGCATGAGGGTGAACGCTGGGTTGAGGTTCACCACCTCATTATCATCCGCCATGCCAGGTGAATTTTCATATTTGTAAGTATTTGGCATTCAACACATAGCAATTTAATGCTGCACCTGTGCTCTAATGAACGCGGCTTGAAATGTTGGCCGCGACCGACATTAAATGTCCACCGCTACTCCTTATTTACCTGTTTTTGCGGCTGATTTTCTTCCGCATGATTCTTTTCCCTTGGCCTCGCGCGAATTTCCATCTTACCTCGGGGGCATCATGGAAGACGTACTGATTCTCGGCACCGGTTGCGCTGGCCTCACGGCGGCCATTTACACGGCGCGGGCCAATTTGCGCCCACTCGTCCTTGAGGGCGTGCAGCCCGGTGGCCAGTTGACCACGACCTCAGAGGTGGAAAACTTCCCCGGTTTTCCCGAGGGCGTGGATGGGTTCGAGCTGATGGATCGGCTGCGTAAGCAGGCCACGAAGTTTGGCACCCGCTTCCAGAGCGATTATATCGAACGGGTGGATTTGACCGGCCCGGAGAAAATCCTGAAATCGGCCACGCAAGAATACCGGACGCGCGCGCTCATCATCGCCACCGGGGCATCGCCGCGGATGCTGCATGTGCCCGGCGAAAAGGAGATGTTCGGCGGCAAAGGAGTCACAACATGTGCGACGTGCGACGGGGCGTTTTACCGCGGCATGGAAGTCGCGGTGGCGGGCGGGGGCGATTCGGCGTGCGAAGAGGCTCTGTTCCTGACGCGTTTTTGCACGAAGGTGTATTTGATTCACCGGCGCAGTGAATTGCGGGCATCCGACATCATGGCGAAGCGCACCTTGGAACACCCGAAAATCCAGCCAGTATGGGATACGCAGATTGTGCGCGTACTTGCCGACGAAAAAGGCCATGTGCGCGGGCTCGCATTACAGAATAAAAAGACCGGCGCAGCGTCGGAACTCGCGGTCAAAGGAATTTTTGTGGCCATCGGCCATGTGCCGAATTCGCAGGCATTTGTCGGTGCATTGCCACTGGATGAGATGGGTTATTTCCTGCCGGCGCCGGGCAGCGCGGTGCGTACGAAAGTTCCTGGCGTGTATGTGGCGGGCGATTGCGCGGACCATGTTTACCGTCAGGCGATCACCGCGGCGGGCCTCGGCTGCCAGGCAGCCATTGAGGCGGAGCGTTGGCTGGAGCAGGAAGGGCATTAAGTCTATTAGCTGAGCGAATTTTGACCGTGACGCGGGCGTATCAATCGGGCAAAATGAGCGGCTTATCCCTATGAGAGACTTCCTGAAGATACTCGCGAACGTCGCGGCAATGCTGGCTATGTTTATCTTGGCTGCATGTGGTGGCTCGTCTGCGAGTTCGTCTCCTGCGACTTGGCTGACCAATCAAGATCAGGCCGCTCAAATTGCCGGCCAGGAACAGCGGTTGATTTTCATCGCCTTTGTCGGCTCAGATTGGAGCGTCACCAGTCAGGACGTAATGAAGAATGTTTTCGATACCAAGGAATTTCAGGATTTTGCCAACGACAAATTGGTGTTATTGCGCATCGACCTCAAGCGGGGTGCGCAGGAATCGGATCAAGTGAAGCAACAATATGACGCACTGGCCAAAAGCGCTTCGATCGACCACCTGCCCACTTTGTTGCTATTTGATCCGTTTCATAAACAATTGCTTTGGCGCAGCAACGGTTATGGTGCCGTAGGACCTGCGCCGCTAATTCAGGAATTGGGCAACATCGTAACTCAATGGCAGCAGCATATGGCCGAAGCCCAAAACGCGCCCCAGAATCAAACCTCAGCCGCTCCGCAGTTGCCCACCGCGCAAGCACCCGGTGCACCCGTGATAAACGGTATGCCTTCGGCATCCGCGCAGGATTTGGCGCGGCAGCAAGCATTGCAAGGCGCGGCCATGCCGAATGCATTATCGGCTACTCCTTCCGCGCCATCCGGATTACCCGGTGCGCCCTCGGCCCAGGAATTGATGCGGCAAATTCAGCAAGGGCCGACCCCGACGGCAGGACCAACCCCTGAACAACTTTTGCAGCAAATACAGACGACGCCAGCCCCAGCCTCGGTACCTGCGAGCGCCTCGACAACGGATAGCGCATTTCCAACATTGAAATAGCTTCGTTGGCAAACGGGACGGGTGCGGATTTTCCCGGGAACATTTTTTGTCGGGAGATGTTTGGAGGGGATTCCCTAATGTTGGGGAATATCAATCTGCCCTGCGCTCGCCATGATATCTTTACGCAAGCTGGATTTAGCCTTGCTCGGTTTCGGCTGCTTCCTGCCGTGGATGGCGTGGGCGGGAATGGCTTCGGCCCTGCAGTCTAAGCCCACAAGTGAGCCCTCGGCCCAGAATGCCCCCGCCACCCCCACCAGTCCCGCGAAAGATTCCGCTGCTCCCAAACCCTATGTCCTGCGCGCGATGGATGTCATCACTGTGGATGTGGCCGACGATGACAAGGCGAGCCATGAATACAAAATTTCCTTAGATGGGACCACCCTAATCAAATACCTCAGCAAGCCCATTCAATTGGCGGGGTTAACCGTTGAGCAGGCCGTGGCCGCCATCGGCCAAGCATACACCGATGCGAAAATTTACACGAAGCCGCAAATCACCTTGCTGGTTAAGGAATATGCGCCGCGGCGGATTAATTTTCTGGGTGAAGTTGCGCATCCCGGCTGGGTGAACATTCCCCCGGAAGAGGAATTGACGCTGGTTTCCGCATTCTCGGAGGCAGGTGGGCACACCCCGCGAGCTTCGCGATATTGCAATATCACCCGTCGATTGCCGGACGGAACTACGACGATTTTGAAAAATGTGGATTTACGCGCGGCGGTTGAGGATATGAGCAAGGATATCGCATTACAGGAAGGCGACACCGTCTTTTTAGGTGAGTCACTGTTTCAGGACGCGTGGCACTGATTTCGTAGAATTCAGGCTTCGGTCCAAGTTACTTTACTATTGCCTCTCCCCCCTAAATTTAATAACCTCTTAACCCTTGGAGAAACGACAAATACGTCGTTTGAATGCAATGAAACTACCGCGTTTGATTCTTTCGTTGGCTACTGCCGTTGTTTTACTCGGCATGCCAGCCACAGCTTGGGCGGCGGACGCCGCCAAACCAGCAGATGCCAAATCCACGGCGACCAAGCCTGCGGATGCGAAATCCAGCACCAATTCTACTGCTGGCAGTGCAACGGCCCAAGATGCCGGCGCGTCTTTCCAGACCGACAATTACCGCCTGCGCCCCACCGACAAAATCAATATCAATGTGGTGGACGACGCGGCGGCAACGCACAATTATCAGATCAGCGTAGATGGCACCGTGCAATTGATTTATCTGGATTCGGCACCGCCGCTCAAACTATCCGGCCTGACCCTGATGGACGCCAAACAGGCGATCATCAAAGCCTACGTGGACAACAAAATTTTCATCAAGCCCTCCATCACTTTGGAAGTGACGGATTTTTCCGCGCGACGGGTGAATGTGTTTGGGCAAGTCGCCAAGCCGGGAGCGGTTTATTTCCCGCCGGAAAAGGATCTTACCTTGGTGACCGCCATCGCTGATGCTGGCGGCCCCACGGAAAAAGCGGCCGCCACAGTTACCATCACCCGCATCAACCCGGATGGCACAACCAAAGTGCTGGAAAACGTGGATCTTTACGGCGCAACCAAAGACGCCAAAAAGGACATTCTCTTGCAGGAGGGCGACACCATCACTTTGGGTGAATCGGCTTTTGCCGACGTGTGGCATCATTAATCGTTTGGCATTTATCCCATCCTTTATTCTCCGCTCATGAAGCCACCGCAGAATTCACCGCAAAATACGCCAGCTCCCGGCAATCAACCCCCCGCTGGTCCGCAACAAGGAGGACAGCCGAAACAGGGAGCCCCACAACAAGGCCGACCGGACAGCAAGGGTACCAATTATGCCGGATATTCGACCTATGGCGATTATGGTAATTACGGTTCCAGTACGGGCTATGGCGCCGGTTATGGTTCGAACTATGGAGGCGGCCAAGGGGGCTATGGCGGTTACGGTGGTTATGCCCCCTATGGAGGCTACTATTATGGTTACGGCTATGGCGGCGGCCAAGCAGGTGGCGGCGGCGAACCAACCCAAACCCGCAGCATTCGCGACTATCTCGTCATATTGCGTGAACGCATCTGGTATTTGCTGCTGACTTTTTTCGTCATTTTTGGCGCATTCATTCTCTATCTGGTCAATGCCACCCCGATGTATTCGGCTACGGCCAGTTTAAAGGTGAATCGAAGCATGGAAACGGCCATGAGTGTCGGTAATGATCCGAACACCGGAACCGTTGACCAGGAAGAATTCAATACCCGCATCCGTTTGATGGAAACGCGCGATGTCTGCCAAAAAGTGGCCGAACGCATGACCCCTGAGGAACGCCAGGCATTTTTGGCCCCCTTTAAAAGCACGAACCCATTAGATCCGAATTTGGACTTGGTGGACCGACTTTATACCCAGCGTTCTGTGGCCCCCGGCCGACTGGCGTACATCATCCAAGTCAGCATCGAGCATCCCGACAAACAATTGGCGGCCACGGTGGCGGACTATTTTGCCCAAGTTTTCATTGAAATCACCAAGGCGCGCAATGCCGAGCAGGCGACCAAGGCGGTCGAAGTGCTGCAAACTGACGCCAACCAACAAAAACACACAGTGGAGGATTTGGAAGCGCAAATGGCCACTTTGGTGGAGAAATACGGTCGGGCGGAATTGGATCCGCATACCAACACCCAACCCGCTGAATTGCAGTCGCTCACCGCCATTCGCACTTCCGACCAAAACACACTCGATATCGCCCAGGAGGAATGGAATCAGGTCAAACAATATCAGGAATCCATCCCGCCGAAAGATTTATGGAACTTGCCGTTCATTGCCACGGACTCCCGCGTCAGTTCCTTGAAGGGCGATCTTGATAGTTACGATGTCAAGTTGGCCGCGTTGCGGCAGAAATTTGGTGAAAATCACCCGGACATCATTAATTTGGTGAAAAGCCAGGAACAAACCCGGGAGAATTTGCAGGCGGCCTGTTTGACGGCGGCCCAGCGGATTTACGCCAATTATCAGTCCACCCAGCAAAAGTTTGCGACCTCCGACCAGCATGTGCAAGACATGGTGGCCCAGATGCATCAGCTATCCGCCGCGCAACTCAAATACGATGAGTTGGCCAGTGAAAGTGATGCGGCCAAATCCATGTTGGTGAGCATGCAGAAAACAATTGAAGAGCAGAAAGAGCGCGTATTGGAAGGCGGGGAAAGCTATCAGACGGTGGATAGCGCGGCCGGGCAGGTGGCCAAGACGGCCCCCAAGACCATGTTGATTATCGTAAGCGGACTGGTCATGGGCCTGATGGCGGGCATCGGCATGGCCTTCCTCGTCGCATTCCTGGATGACCGGATCAAGTCCGCCTTTGATATCGAATCCTTCGTTGGGCTACCCCTCATTGGCATTCTTCCGCGCATTTCCCATCTGAACGCCAATGAAAAGGCGCAGGCTGTGGCTTCCAACACTGACCGGCGCATCACGGAAGCGTTTCGTTCCATTTACTCCTCGCTCAAGCTCAACGACGCGTCGAAAAACGCCCGCGTCATTCTGGTGACTTCGACGGTGCCCTCAGAAGGCAAGTCGTTCATGACGACGAACCTTGCCCTCACCTACGCGATGCACGCGGAGCGGGTATTGCTGATAGACTGCGACTTGCGCATGCCCAACATCGCGAAGTCCCTCGGGCGGGACACCAACGATTTGGGTTTGATGCCCCATTTGCGCGACGGCAAACCTTTCGAGGAATGCGTCGTGAAGGATTTTTATCCTGGATTGGACGTGCTGCCCACTGGTGGCCGCACCAATAACCCCACGCAGATTTTCAACGGTCGCGAATTTGCAGATTTCATCACCCGGATGCGCCAGCAATATGATCGGGTGTTTATTGACTCACCGCCGTTGGGCGCCGTCAGCGACGCGCTCAATCTCCTGCCCAATGTCGACGGGGTGCTTTACGTCATCAAGTTCAACGCGGTTAAACGCAAAGTGGCCAAAATCAATCTTGGCCGCCTCATGCAGGGCAATGTGCCGGTCTTCGGCGCGATCCTCAATCAGATTAGCCTCCAGTCGGCCAGCTATTACTATACGCACTATTACGACAAGTCATATAATAATTATTACATGCACGACCACGAGGAGGGCAAGCCAGCCGCCGATGAAGGTGCGACCACCGCGCCGCCGGATTCGGAGAATAAGAGCTAACCCGGCTTAGGGCTGGATCTTCACGAAGATTCGCTTTCCGGCTTGGAAAACAAAATCTTTTTCCGGCGGGCTGAAACGGCGGAAGGGGTCGGTGATTTTTTCCGCACCCAGTTT
>DATHOB010000297.1:0-6751 GCA_035485355.1 Opitutales bacterium
GTTTTGCAGTAAGGGGTCTGTGGAGGCCTGCTGGTTCAATATTTCCACGGCAGAACGAATGGGCGCAAGTGGGTTGCGGAGTTCGTGGGCCAGCATGGCCAGGAATTCGTTTTTATGTACGTCGGCCTCTTTGAGCGCGGCCTCCTGGCTTTTCTGCTGGGTGATATCCATGCACGACCCGATGTATCCTGCCACCGCGCCATTGGAATCGCGAAAGGGGGCGCCATTGACCAGCAGCCACCGGTAGATGCCATCATGGCGCTTGAGCCGGTATTCCATGGAGAACGGGGCTCCGGCCTCATAAGCTGCGGTACAAACTTGAATATAACGATGTAGATCATCCGGATGGACATTTTCCGACCACCCGTCGCCCAATAATTCCTCAATGGTGTGGCCGACAAAATCTATCCAGCGTTTATTAAACCAGGTTCGTTTTTTAGTTGGGCCGCTAATCCAAACCATGGTGGGGATGGTGTCGGCGAGGCGGCGGAACAGGTGCTCGCCATCTTCTGAGCTATTCTCGGGAGGTTTGAAGGAAACGGGTGGTGAGACCCAGCGCCATGCTTCTTCAACATGGAGATTGGGTGCTGCGGTCAAAGTAGGTGGCAATGCAGTCAACTTTTGGTGCCGCTTGGGCAAATGTCGACTGCCTGCGGGAAGAACCACGGTGAAGGTGCTCCCGGCCCCCAAAGTGCTTTCGCAAGTGATGGTGCCACCATGCAACTTTACCAATTCATGGACCAGGGCCAGGCCCAGCCCAAGGCCCTCGGTGGATCGCGCCCGGGCATCGCGCACCCGGTGAAATTTCTGAAACAGATTGGGGGTATCCGACCGACTGATGCCGATGCCGGTATCTGCGATCTTGAGTTCGGCTTGCTGCCGCGCCGAGCGCAGGCAGACATGGATTTTACCCGAAAAGGTGAACTTAAACGCGTTGGAAATAAGATGGGACACAATTTTTTCCCACAACTGCTGATCAACATAAATTTCCTCCGACGAGGGAACGCAATCCACCTGGAAGGCGAGGCCGGCTTGTTCGCATACCGAACGAAAATTATTGGCCAGTTGCGTTGTCAGTCCGGCTAATTCGGTGGGGGCAAACGTGGGTTGTAGCTGCCCGGATTTGAGTTGGGAAAACTCCTGCAACGAATTTGCCAACCGGAGCAAATGCAACAACGGGCGGTGGGCGGCTTCCAGCCGATCCCGATGGGCGAGAGTCAAGGTATGATCCCGATCCGCAAGGCTGGCCTCAAACGATTCCCGGATTTGCGTCAACGGCGATTCGATTTCACGGCTTAAATGACTGAGAATTTCGATGGTCATTTGGTCGGTTTTCGCGGAGATATCCAAAGGGGCTGCCATGCTTTCCATCCTCCGCCCATTTCATCGGTGTTTCAAGATGAAATCGCCGCCAAGATTGATTTTATTCAAACTAAGTGTTGCGGCGTGGTAGTGGTGGCGGTGATGGGGATTTTATCATGCAGAACGTCGTCGATGGTGCGCAAAAGATCGTAAGATTGAAAAGGTTTGGGCAGGAAATAGTTGGCGCCCACGGCGGCCGCGCGGCCTTTTTGGGTAGGGGTGTTGAGCGCGCTGGTGGCGATGGATTTCAGCGCGGGGTTGATCCGCCGCATGGCATGAATGGTTGGCACGCCACCCAAAAAAGGCATGTTCATATCAATGAAAACCAGCGCAATCTTGTCGTGATGTTGCAAATAGTAAGCCAGCGCATCTGCGCCATTCACTGCGGTGCACACTTTGTAACCACAAATTTCCAGAATCATTTTGGTGACCTGAAGGGTGGTCTCCTCGTCATCCGCCACCAAAATGCATTCGCCGTGACCGCGCGGAAGCGCCTTTTCCATCAACACATCGGCGGAGCTGCCTGGCGCGGCCGGAAGATAAACTTTGAAAGCCGTTCCAGTGTCGGAATCGTTGTGGATTTTAATCTGCCCGCCATGATCCTGGACAATCATATCGGCGGCGAAGAGATCCATGCTCTTGCCGGTTTCCCCTGCGGGTGTCGGCAGATGAAAAAAAATGTTCTCCTGAAGTTCTTCGGCAATCGGAGCGCCGTTATGGGCGATGGTAAAGAGGATATAACGCGTGTCGCCCCCGAGGGGTTTTTGGGAAAAGTCGTTTTCATCGAGCAAAATGTTTTCGACCCGCAGCGACAAGACGCCGCCTGCAGGGATGGCCTTGATGGTATAAAGGCTAATATCCAGCAGTGCGTGGTAAAGATCAGAGAGGGAGCCGTGCAAATCCCATAGATTCGGAGCAATATATACTTCGAGATCAACCCCGGCGGGCAGGATTATCTGCAAATGCTTTCTGATGTCCCGTAACAGGCTTTGCGGTGAAACGCATGCGTGGGAGCGTTCAGCCCCTTCAGCCAGGGAAAGAATCTGTTGCACCAGATCAATTCCCTGCCGCGCCTGCCGCTGTATGAGTGAGAGCAAATGGTCGGTCTTTTCATCGGTGAAGCGCATGCGCAGGACTTCCATTGAGGTCATGATGGGAGCCAGCACATTATTCAAATCATGCGCGAGCCCTTCCGCCATGAAGCCAAGGCTGCCCTTGGGTTGATGGTGCCCACATGCTTCCCCTGCGTCCACTTGGTGGGGCAGGGTGGTGTTGGCCGTGTTGGTAGTGCTCATGTGTGGAAATCTAAATTGGCGTTCGCTGGATTTCCCCCAATCGTGCCGGTAATCTTCCGGCAATTAAGCGCTTTTCTGATGCAGGGAAATCTTATCCGTGATCCCGGCGCGCAAGCGGGCGATTTCCTGGGGGGGCCAGTATCGCTCTTCGAATTGTTCCCGGCCGTGGTTAGCATTGGCCGCTTCGAGCGAAGCGGTGACGTCAGCCAGTTCATCGATGTATTGGATGGATTCAGACATGGTAGGGATTAGTTGAGGGTGAAAGGATGATTCAAAGACGGACGACTGCTGGCGAAAACAACGCCATAAACAGCAAGACGATGAAAATAACCAGGAACACAAAGAACAGAAAGCGGGCGATGCCCAAAGCCAATCCGGCAATGCCGTTGAAGCCACACGCGGCCGCGATCAAAGCGATGACGAAGAATAAAAAGGCGTAAATTAGCATGACAAAAGTCTCCGGTGATTTATTGATGGTTAAGATTAAACAAATAACTTACGCGATGGGCTCGAGCGGGATTCGCTCGCTTTCTGGGCCATGCAGCGCCAAGGCCCGCTGCCCGCCGCAGCGACCACCCCAGCCGGCAGAGAAGGCACCCACGCCGAACATCAAAAATGTCCAGGCGGCAATTGTGGTGGTGGCTTTGGACGCCTTGTCCGCAGCGTCTTCCGCGGCGAGTTTGGCCTCGGCTTTCAACTGCGACAAAGTTACTTGTACCCGCTGGTAGGAGGCTTCCCATTCCTTCACTGTTTTTTCCGCTTCGGTTGGGGATTTGCCACCGAAATCCTCCAGTGCCTGGATGAGTGCGGCGCGATTGGTGGCATTGGGTGAATTGAAATTCGTAAACAATGCCGCGCCGATTTCGCGGCGTGCGCGCGGGATGTTCACCCCCATACCGCTACCAGTCGCGGGGGCCACCTCATCGAGAAAGCTGGCGACCGTGTCCTTGGTTCCTGCGGGTACCAGTTCGTCGGTGCCAGTAGCGGAAGTGGCTTTTGAGTTATTATCATCCATTTCGTTGATCAAACTTGGAAGCGCGTTACCCGCGCCTTTGGCAGCGGCTGCTCCCACCTTGCCCACGGCCACGACAGCGCCCCCGGCCAGCAGGCCCACCGCACCCGACAACACGGTGAAGGACAGAACAGTGGCAACACTCCACACCACGATGCCATGCAGACCGCCAACATTGCCATATCCCCTGCCGGAAGTGCGGCCAGCGACCCAGCCGCCAATCCAGAGGGAAATCAACGCACTCACGGTCCAAGCCACCCCGGCGGCGGTGGTAAAACCCAGGAGCGGGTTCTCATCAGTGTAGGGATTGACAAAGCGAATCCCCACGCCGATGCAGAAGATAGTAAGCAAAAGATGGATGCTCAGGGCCACGACACAACCCGCGAGGATGGCACTCCACGACAACCGGGCCATCAGCCAATGGTGGCATGGGTGTTCACCCGCAGAATTTTTAAAGGAAATAGAATCAAAGGCATTCATTGTATTTATTTAAATTGAGTTGGCTGGGTGGTGTCGGACGAAGACAAAGATACAGCCTTAAGGCATTCTCTACCATTGGGGTGTAACCCGCTCGGGAGATGGGCAGCGGGCGCGGCCCCGACACAAAAAACCGTCATCCATAGGGAGGGGAACCACTAAACAAGACCATTCCACTAGCTGAAACACCCCAAAAATATTTTCTGAAGGAAAAACTATCACTTGCGAAACCCAAATTGTTCTGGGCTAGGGACGCGAATGCCGCGATGGTTGTATCAATTTTCTAACCAACGACAGGAAAAAACGAACACCTGAATCGTAAACACACTGTAAAACACAATCGGCGCACCTTGAATAATATGAAAATTGGAACAAATTGCACTTGAACCAAGATTAACCTCAACTCACTCAAATCCATGAAACGTATCATTATGTTTGGTGCTCTTTTGGCGCTCGCTGGTTGTTCCCCCAAAAGCACGGACACTACCACTGCGAGCAGTTCGACGACTTCGACCAGCAGCTATGCCGGGTCATCGGCATCCGGCACCGGTACTTCCGGCAATATGGCGCCGAGCACCGCCACCTCCACTGCTCCTGCGCCCACCTACACCGCGCCTACTGCAACCTCTTCGGGATCTTCTCCGTCATCTTCAGCAGGTACCACTCCGGCGGCTACGGGAGCCTCCAACACCGGTCCTTAATAACGGATGCGATGGCTTCGAATACGGAACCCCCTTAGTGCGAATAGCGCAGGGGGGATATGTCGTAGATGTTGTCCATATATAGTCTCGGATTTTGGCTATGTAGGCTTCTCCTATGGTCAACGCCAAGGCAAAGCTATGCCCTGACACTTTGACCGATTTCGAGAATTGCGCTATGGGTGCGGAACTTGGGCTAGATCGCCCAAAAACAATTAACCCAAAGTCCAACCAGTCCCATCATCAGCCCGGTCTGCAAAACCAAAACCTCAAATTTGGCCATCATTAAATTCAGGCTGCCAGTGAAAGAGTCAACCGGCGTGGCCATGCCAATGATAGCGTAACATCAGTTCTGGGATTGATGAGATTGCGGGCGTGATGACGGGCGGCGGGAATAAGGAACGTGAGTGACGCTTCGGTCGCGTCGCATAAACAATCCCACGGGCAGGCCGACCCCGATTCAGACGCCTGCAGCCGCACCTACCGAAAGCAAGGTTGACCCTTGATGGTAGTTTTTGTGTCGGCCACTCCTTTTTGAAATAGTTGTTGTAATTGAACCATATGACCCCGCCGATCATCGATGGTGTCGCTGGCTTCAGCAGGCAGAGCTCCTTTATGGGGTGTTTTTGTGCGCTGATTCATGAAAAAAGTTTTTTCGGGATTATATTAAGATTACGCGAAATCTTGCATTGGATGAAGATAACGTAGGCATTTGGCATTGGCAAACGGGCGCACTTGTTTTAACAATTTTCTTAACATAAAAATGTTTTGCCCGGAAAGGCCCTCGGCGATGCCTTGCCGCTTGGTGTTTAAACACCAATTCTCGATTTTGACGAAAAGCCCTAAATTTTGAGAAGTTAGGTTGTCCCACCTAAGTCCGCAGAAAGATGCCCGCAGAGAAAGATGCCCGCAGAAAGTTTCCGGCCCGCCGGAGTTCGAATGGAAGTCAAGCAATGGAGTTACAGCCCCGAATCTACCTACAACCATGAACACGACTTTGGAAAAACACCCGCCCGCAACTGATAAGACCCGACCGAAAATGGGCCGCCCCCATATCAATTCGCCGGACAACGACGAATTTCTCAACCAATTGCTTACCACCCTGGGCGCCATCGAGGATGGTGATTTTACCGCACGTTTGCCGGTGAATTGGACGGGGTCGGAGGGTCGCGTGGCCGATCAGCTCAACACGATCACCGCCCGCATGGAGCGTTTTAATGCGAGCCTGATGAGTCTTCAGCGCAAAGTCGGCCAGGAGGGGAAAATCAACGTGCGCTTGCCCGTGGGCGATTCGATTGGCAATTGGTCGGAACAAATTGAGGCCATCAACACCGTGGTGGACGAATTATCCCAACCGACGATTGAGGTCGGCCGCGTGATTGGCGCGGTGGCCAAGGGCGATCTGGCGCAGTCCATGCCGCTGGAATTGAACGGTCGCCCGCTCAAAGGCGAATATCTGCGCACCGCCAAGCTGGTCAACAGCATGGTGGGCCAGTTGGGCGCTTTTTCCGTGGAAGTCATCCGCGTAGCCCGCGAAGTCGGCACCGAGGGCAAACTCGGCGGCCAGGCCCAAGTCAAAGGCGTTTCCGGGGTATGGAAGGAGCTGACTGAGTCCGTGAACCAAATGGCGGGCAATCTCACCGCTCAGGTGCGCAACATCGCGGAAGTGACCATCGCGGTGGCGAACGGCGATTTGTCCAAAAAAATCACCGTGGACGTGCGCGGGGAAATCCTGGAGCTGAAGGAAACCATCAATACCATGGTGGACCAATTGCGTTCCTTCGCGGCGGAAGTGACACGCGTGGCGCGCGAAGTCGGCACCGAAGGCAAGCTCGGTGGCCAGGCGCAGGTGCCCGGTGTCGCGGGAACCTGGAAGGACCTTACGGACAATGTGAACTCCATGGCGT
>DATHOB010000298.1:0-13111 GCA_035485355.1 Opitutales bacterium
CAAACCGCGGTGCAAACGGAGAGGTTGAAACTCTGTGCGAAACCTTCCATGGGCAATTTCACCGTCACATCCGCGGCTTCGTGCGCGGCGTCGCTCAGGCCGGTCAATTCCGTGCCGATGAAGAGCGCGAGCGGTTTGTCCAGCGGCACATCCACCAAATCCACCGGCGCGCCGCGCAGTGTCAGCGCCGCAATGCGGTAGCCGCGTGATTTCAACCCTTGCGCGGTTTCGGCGGTGGCGGCATGGGCGCGACCCGCTTCAGCGGGGGCGGTCTTGAGGACGCGCTTCCGGTGCAACGTCAGCCACCGCTCCGTGCCCATGGAGACATTGGAGCCCCGTTCCCGCAGGCGGAGGGTGTTGAGGTTCTCCATGATATGCACGTCCTGCACGCCAAAGCCATCGCACGAGCGCAGCACTGCGGCGGCGTTGTGGGGCTGGTAAATGTCCTCCAGGGCGACGGTGAGCCACCGTGTGCGCCGGGCCAGCACGGCTTCAATTCGTTCACGCCGGTGGGGGGTCAGCCGCGCGGCCAGCCGGTTGAGCAGGTCGTCGGCGCGGGCGGGTTCGGCCAGCCAGGCGGGCGGGGGAGGGGTGGGTTCGGGCAAGGGGGGCGGAGGTTGGAGGGTGGAGGCCGGAAAGGGTTGAAAATCGCCGTTGACTCGCGGGGGTGAACCCGGTTTGATTGACGGTTTCCTCTCAAACACCCAGTACTACACCGTATGCCCGTCGAAATCAAGATTCGCAAAGGCGAACCGATGGACAAGGCCCTGCGCCGGCTCAAAAAGAAGCTGGACCGCGAGGGCATCATCCGCGATGTCCGCGCCAAACGCTACTTCGAAAAGCCTTGCGAGGTGCGCCGCCGCAAGGAGAAGGTCTCCGCCTTCACCAACATGCTCCGTCAGCGCTACGAGAACATGTAGCCGCGGGCGGGCCGCCGCGCGGCACTGACCGGCGACGCATGGCCAGAATAGCCACGGAAGATTTCCCTCAATCTCCGGTCTGCTATCCCCTGACTCCTGCATTCGGTCTCCCTGTTTCCCGCCATGCCCGCCGCCCCGATCATTTCGCTTTCCTCCTGCTGGCTGTCCGGGCGGCATCAGGAGGGGTATGAGATGATGCGGGAGATTGCCGACTTGGGCTTCGAATACGCCGAATTGAGCCACGGCATCCGCGTCACCCTCGTCCCGGGCATTCTGAAGGCGGTCGAGGAAGGTTTCATCAAGATCAGTTCGACGCACAATTTTTGCCCGTTGCCGCCGGGGATAACCAGCCCTGCGCCCAACCTTTACCAGCCGAGTTCACCTTCCGTCACCGAGCGCGCCCTCTGGCGCCGCCACACGATTGCGTCGATTGACTTCGCCCAGCGGGTCAATTCCCATGTGCTGATTACGCATCTGGGCAGCATTTTTTCTTTTTTGTTTGATCCGGCGCGCAAGGTCGAGGAACTGGAAAACGCCCTTGAATTTTCCAAACTGCGCGAGGACGCCAATTTTCAGGAGGAAGTCTCCATCCTGCTGACCAAGCTCCGCAAGTCCGCGCCCAAGCACTACGCGCGCATTCAGGATTGCCTCGCCGACGTGGCGGACAAGGCGCAGGCCGCGGGCGTCAAATTCGGCTGCGAGAACCGCGAAGGCCTGCTGGAGTTGCCGCTCGACGAGCATATGGACGCCTTCCTCCACAGCGTGGACGACCTCAACATCTGCGGAGGCTGGCACGACACCGGCCACGCCTGCATCAAGGATCGCGAAGGCGTCATCGACCACGCCGCCTTTCTTGAAAAAAACCACGCGCGCCTGCTCGGTTTCCACCTGCACGATGTCAGCGCCGAAGGCCGCGACCACCAGCAAATCGGCACCGGCCTCGTGGATTGGAAAATGATCCGCAAATTCATCCGCCCCGACCAGTTGCTGATCATCGAACTCAGCCCGAAGTTGGACAAGGAACAGGTGCTCGACTCAAAGGCGTTTATTGAAAAATGGCTGCAGGAATGAGGTAGGGCGGGGCGTCCTTGAGCCAATAGATATTGGCTTAGGGCTGAGTTCGGCCTTTCTTGGTCAAGGCCTCCACATCGGATAAATCTTTGAGCCGACCGCTGGCCGCTTTGTTTTTCAAGAGACTTTGGAGGTCAATAAAGGGAATGCTTACTCCTTCGATTAATTCCTCGATGCGCTGATCAAAACATTCCGCAAAAGCAATGCCCGAGATGCGGTTCATGACTTCGATGCGCAAGGGTGGGCGTCCGATCCGCACGATTTTTCCTGGTTCCAAAAAGATTTCCTGCCGCAGTTCCGGACCGGCAAATCCAAATGCGGCAAAAACGGCCATCAAGGCGGCTGCGTTTTCCGGGGATGTTTCCACAAACACGTCCAGATCGCCGGTGGCCCGCACGGCCCCGTGATAACCCACCGCATAGCCGCCGATCACGAGATACTTAACGCCGTTCGAGTTCAGCAACCTCAAAAAATCGATGAAGTTCTTGTTCAGCTTTTCCATAATCAAAAAATTGCCGCCGGAGAAACTCGATGCCAGCCAGCCGGTCGGCTGGCGCTTGGTTGAGCCAAAACGCCAGATCATCCGGTTCGTCGGCCAACGACCCGACCGAAAATGCGGAACGATCCATCTGGTTCATATCCATGGCCTTAACTCAACAGCGGTTCACCGCCAAAGTCAAGCCAACCCGGGCCTATCGGCACCGGCCTCGTGGATTGGAAAATGATCCGCAAATTCATCCGCCCCGACCAGTTGCTGATCATCGAACTCAGCCCGAAGTTGGACAAGGAACAGGTGCTGGACTCAAAGGTGTTTATTGAAAAATGGTTGGCGGAGTGACCATCGCGGTGTAGGATGACGTTTTCTTACTTCGGCGTTTTAACCATGCATTCATTTCGGCAAATTGCCGGGGCATCGTTGGTTGGATTGCTGGCAATGTGCGCCGGATGCGCGACCAGCGCGCCCGCGTCTGCGCCCGTTGCGGAACCCGCGCATTTCGAATTGCAGCCGTTCGTGTATGCAAAAGGTTCGCGGGATGCCGAGAGCGACAACCCCAATTCACCGCGCACGGGCGAGGTCGTGCTATGCCTCGCAGGGGATTCGACCGTCACCTACAACGCGGGCTATGCCGCCGGGCTGCGGGCCTGCTTCGACCCGCGGCTGCAAGTGGTCAACTTCTCGCACGGCGGCTGCACGACCGCGAGTTTCCGCGCCCAAGGGCGCTGGGCGCAGGTCATTGCCCAGAAGCCGGATTACGTCCTGATTCAATTTGGCCACAACGACACCGCGAATCTGGATCTGCCGACGTATTCGGCGAACCTGGCGCGGTTTGTGGACGAGGCGCGCGCCGCGGGTATCAAGCCGATTCTGGTGACGCCCGTTGCCCGCCGGTATTGGCAGAGCGACGGCACCATCAAGGACGACCTCGGCCCGTGGGTCGCCGCGATGCAGCAGGTGGCCGCGGACAAAAAGGCGTCGATCATGCAACTGCACGAGCGCGCGATTGATTTGTATCTCAAAGTCGGCAAAGCCGCGACCGACACATGGGGCCTGCCCAAGCCGGATCCGAACAATCCCACGGTGACCATCTACGACAAGACCCATTTCACCGCCGAGGCGAGCCGGCAGATGGGCCGTGTCGTGGCGGACGAACTCAAGCGCGTCGTCCCGGAGTTGGGGGAGTATATCCATTGATGTTTATGATGCTTGAACGCGCAAATATCGAGGCCCTCTGTGCCGAGAAGGTGAAGATGAATGGCTTTGCCATGGCGCAGGGAGCGGCGGGCGAAGCATTGCTTGATCAATTCCTTGAAGCCTTGGCCGAAATGCACGTAAACGACGGCGCGATACCAGGCGTGCGCGGACTTTTGGCACTTTCCAATAGGTGCCGCGAACTTGTGGCGGATGCCGCGCTGCTTGGCTTGGCGCAAGCAGTTCTTGGCCCAAAAGCCCGCGCCGTGAAAGGCATATTTTTCGATAAAAACGCGGCGTCTAATTGGCTTGTGCCCTGGCATCAGGACGTGACGATCACCGTTCGGGAGCGGCGCGAAGCGCCAGGTTTCGGGCCTTGGACGATGAAGCACGGGCTTGTTCATGTGCAGCCGCCTGCGGCAATCATGGAGAGCATAATCGCCCTTCGGATACATATTGACGACACGGGGTCGGACAATGGCGCACTGCGCGTTTTGCCCGGAACTCATCGGCAAGGCCGCATTGCTGCTGCGGAAATTTCAAAATATGTTGATGGTGCCGAGCCTATGACCTGCGTCGCCCAGCGCGGCGATGTGCTGCTGATGCATCCTCTGCTTTTACATTCCTCGCTTCCAAGCCAGACTCCGACGCACCGGCGCGTAGTCCATATAGAATATTCCGCAGTGGATTTGCCTTATGGATTGGCATGGGATAGTTAACTGCGCACGGAATATTTCCTGTCCGCCGTTAGCGTCTGCTGAATCGCCGTAAACACCGCATTTACTTCATCGTCCTTGAGCGTGCGGTCGAGGGAGCGGAAGCGGAGCGCGAAGGCGAGGCTCTTTTTGCCGGTGGGCAGGCCGGTGCCGGTGTAGAGGTCGAAAAGGGATACGGATTCGACGGCGAATGCGGTGCCCACGGCGGCGCGGGCGGCGGCTTCGACTTCGCGGCGCACGGATTCGGCGGAGGCGGTGTCGTCCACCACGAGCGCGAGGTCGCGGGTCGTCGGTGGGTAAGACGAGAACGGCGCGAAGCGTCCGCGCGTTTTCACCTTGGCCAGGAAATCCGGCCGCACGAGCAACTCACCCGCGAACACAAAGCAATCGAGGCCTTTTTCCTTCGTCAGCACGGGGCTGATGAGGCCGCATTTGATTTGAAAGCCGTTTTTTACCCAGCAGCCGGATTCGCTGGCGTGGCCGCTTTGCCACAGGGGGCGCGAGCCGATGGGTTGGAAATCGAGCGCGGTGGGGTCCACGCCCAGCAAGTGCGCGGCGAGTTGCGCCACGAGACTTTTGACCGAATAAAAATCAGGCGCGGGAGTTTGCTTCCACGAGCGTTCGCCGGTTTCTCCGGGGACGACAAACGCGACCGCTTCGAGTTCGTGCAACACGCCGTCATTCTCGCGGAACACGCGCCCACACTCGGCGAGGCGCGGCAGCCCGTTGCCGTGGTCGGCATTGCGGCGCAGGGCTTCGACGAGGCCCGTCACCAACGTCGGGCGCAGGACACCCATTTCGGACGTGAGCGGGTTGGCCAGCGCGAGCGTGGCGGCCTGCGAGTCCGACTGCCACTTGGGCAGTTCGGCGTGGTCGCGCAACGTGTAATGCACGCACTCGGCAAATTGCCGGGCGGCCAGAAATTCCGCCGCGCGGAGGGCAAAGGTTCCCTGCGCGTCGTCCTCCCGATCGGTGCCCGCGAGGGTGACGGCGGTGGCGGGGATTTTGTCCGTGCCGTGAATGCGCAAAAATTCCTCGACCAAGTCAATGGGCCGGGCGACTTCGCCGCGCGCGCTGGGCACGCTCACGCGCCAGGGCGCGCCCGCGGCGCCGGATTGAACGGAAAATCCGAGACGCTCGAACACACCGTGGATTTCCGCATCGCTCACCACAAACCCCAAACGCTCGCGCACGAAATCCGGTGTGATTTCAATGACGTTCCCGCCGCGCGGCGGTGCGCCGTGCACGGCGACATGCGGCACGAGTTCGCCGCCGGCGATTTCCAAAATCAAATCCAACGCGCGCCTCGCCTCCAGAATGACGCCCGCGGGATCCACATCCCGGGCGAAGCGGTGGGAGCTATCCGTATGCAGGCCCAGCAGGCGCGTGGCCCGGCGGATGGCGGCGGGGGTGAACCAGGCGCTTTCCAAAACGATGTCGGTGGTGTTCGCATCGACTTCGGCGTCGATGCTCCCCATGACCCCTGCGACGACGAGCGGGCGCTCCGCATCGGCGATGACTAGAATGGACGGGTCGAGCGCGCGTTCCTTGCCATCGAGGGTCGTGATTTTTTCGCCCGCATTCGCCGCGCGCACAATAATTTCCGCGCCGCGGATTTTTTTGGCGTCGAACGCATGCAACGGCTGGCCCAGCTCGAGCATCACATAATTCGTGGCGTCCACGACATTGTTGATGGCGCGTAGGCCGACGGCTTCGAGGTCGCGCTTGAGCCACGCCGGGCTGGGCCCGATTTTCACCCCACGCACGGCGGCGGCGATGTAGTACGGGCAATCGGGCGAAGTCACTTGCAACGCGGTGAGCAAATGGCCGGGGCCGGGGGCGGTTTTCACCTCGGGAGAACATTTCGGCGCGGGCACCTGCAACGGCTGACCGTAGAGCGCGGCCAGCTCCCGCGCGATGCCGACATGGCTCCAGCAATCGCCCCGGTTGGCGGTTAGCTCGAGCGTGAAAACCGCGTCGGGCTCGGGAAATAAATTATTAATCGGCGTGCCGATTTCCGGGCGGGTTTCCAAAATCATCAGGCCGCCATGATCGTCACCCAGGCCGAGTTCCTTGGCCGAGCACATCATGCCTTCGCTCTCCACCCCGCGTAATTTCGAGCGTTTGATGGTGAAATCGCCGGGCAGCTTCGCCCCCGGCAGCGCGACGGGCACGCGGTCGCCCACCTTATAATTTTTCGCGCCGCAGACGATTTGCCGCGGCGGCTCAGTCAAAGAAGTTTTGACTGTGCATACGGATAGTTTGTCCGCGTTCGGATGCTGCGCACTCGTCAAAATTTCGCCGACGACGACTTGGGGCAACGGAATGAGACCTTTGAGTTCCACGCTCTCAACTTCGTGGCCAATCATCGGCAACGCGCGCTTCAATTCCTCGGGCGTGACGGCGCCGGGGTTGACGTATTTTTTGAGCCAGGAAAGGGAAACGCGCATGGGGGAAACTTGAATTAGGCCGCGCCTTGGAATTTTTTGAGATTACCCAAAAACTCTTGGCTCAATGCCGGCAGTTCATCCGGGGCGTCGGCCACGGCGTGAGAGAATTTGTCGCCAAGACCAAGGAGAAAACTCAAATCCGCCGGCAAATTTTGCCGATTTTCGAGCGCGATGTTGTTCAGCGACTTTGCCAAGTCGGCCAGTTCTTCGGGGGAGAGCGTGCTGGCGGCATCATGGATGCGGCCCAGCGCGGAGCGAATCGCAGCAAAAATGTCCGCGCCCTCGGCCAACTGCGAAAGATTCGAAAGCATCGCGGAGCGGTTGCTGGCTTCCGTGATGGAAATTTCGATCAATTCGCCGCTGGGGTTGGGGTCTTCCATGATTTTCTGGTCAGCCCAGGCGATGATGTCGCTGATGCTGATGCAGCTATAAACTAACAAAAGGCGAAGCACTTCGGCTTCCTGGGCGTGCGGTTTCATAAAAATAATTTTGGGTTAGGCGAATTGTTTGAGAAAGCGCAAATCGTTCTGGTAAAAATGCCGGATGTCGTCGAGGCCCGCGCGGACCATCGCGATGCGTTCGAGGCCGAAGCCGAACGCGTAGCCCGTCCACTCCTGCGGATTCAGCCCGACCGCCTTGAACACCTCGGGGTCAACCACGCCGCAGCCGCCGAGTTCGAGCCATTTGCCCGAGAGCTTGCCCAAATCCGGCGAGGTGAAATCCATTTCAAAACTCGGCTCGGTGAACGGGAAAAATGATGGACGGAGGCGGACTTGCGCGCCCGCGCCGAAAAGCCCGCGCACGAGGTAATCCAGCGCGGCCTTCAAATCCACGACGGTGATGTGCTTATCCACGCACAAGCCCTCCACTTGGTGGAAATTCGCGCTGTGGGTGGCGTCGGTATTGTCGCGGCGAAAGACGCGCCCGGGGGCGAGGATACGCAGCGGCGGCTTTTCCTTGAGCAGCGTGCGGATCTGCACCGTCGAGGTGTGCGAGCGCAGCAAGTAGCGTTCGCTGCCGTGTTTCTGCACATTGCCGACTTGCGTGGTGTCGGGGAGATAAAAAGTATCCTGCTCGTTACGCGCGGGGTGGTCGGGTGGAGTATTGAGCGCGTCGAAGTTGAACCACTCGGTTTCCAGCTCCGGCCCCTCGGCGATGGTGAAGCCGATTTTGCGGAAGAGCGCGCAGACTTCGCGGCGCGTTTGCGTCAAGGGGTGGAGCAGGCCCGGCGCGGAGTCGGGCGCGGGGAGGGTGGGGTCGGCGGGCGGGCCGAGGCGCGCGGTCATCGCCGCGGCGTCGAGGCGCGCGAGGGTCTCGGCAAAAAGTTTTTCAAACTCCTGCTTGTATTGATTGATGAGGCGGCCAGCAGCGGGCTTTTCTGCTGGAGGCAGCGTGCCCATGAGCTTCATCACCGCGTTGAACGAACCCTTGGGGCCGACATAGCGGGCCTTGAACGCCTCGAAATCCGGGCGCGACGCCAAGGCGGGCGCGGCGGCGCGAGCTTCGGCGAGGAGGGCGGTGAGTTGGGGTTCCATCGGAAAGGCTGTGGGATGAACGATGAAATCGGAAATCGGAGTGCGGAAAGCGGAGTATACTGCAGTTGACTCTTAATCAATTGGTCAGAAATCCGGGCATGGCGCAAGGAAGTCCGGGCGTGAAGCCCGAAAAGTTGAGAACCGCAATGGAGCGTCCAACGGAAGGACGCGGGCCTGTATTCTACGCCTTGGCCGCAGCGGCTTTGGCCGGGGCGGGGAGGGCGGCCTTCGCCTGGTCCACAATCTTATTGAACGCGGCGCGGTCGTGGATGGCGAGTTCGCTGAGGGCCTTGCGGTCGAGGGCGATGTTGGCGGCCCTCACGCCAGCCATAAATCGGCTGTACGTCATGCCCACGTCGTGGACGGCGGCATTGATGCGGATGATCCACAGGCTGCGGAAGTCACCCTTCTTGCGCTTACGGTGCTTATACGCGTATTGCCCGGAGCGCGCGAGGGCGTCCTTGGCATAGCGGTAGAGCTTCGACTTATTGCCAAAGTAGCCCTTGGTTTTGCGCAAAGTGCGCTTGCGGCGGGCCTTGGTGTAAACGGCATTGGTAACGCGAGACATGGGAAAAGAGAATTAGTTGGGAGAGGGAAGGGGGGAGAATCGACTAAAACTAGAACGCGTGCGGCATGGCCTGTTTGTACATGGCGGCGTGGCCCGGGGCGACGGTCTTGTCGCGGCGCGACTGGCGTTTCTGTTTCTTGGACTTGGCGCCCAGCAAATGGCGGCGGCCCGGCGTGCGGCGCAGGATTTTGCCGCGGCCGGTGACCTTGAAACGCTTGGCGATGGACTTTTTGGTTTTGCGCATGGCGGAAAGTAGGCGGGAAAGGGTGGAAACCGGCTAACAAACCAGTTTTGGGCAGGGGTGTAAAGAATAAATCACCGTTTATTTCGACTCTTGGCATTGCTGAAAGTGATTGATAGCGATGCAATAAGACTGCGCATGAAAATCATCCTACCCGGCGGTGGCGGGCATTTGGGGACGCTGCTGGCGCAGGCGTTTCACGGGCAGGGGCATGAGGTGGTGGTTTTGAGCCGCAAGCCAAGTCAATCCGCGCCGTGGCGGGTAGTGGGGTGGGATGGGGAATCGCTGGGGTCATGGGCCGCAGAGTTCGACGGCGCGGATGCCGTCATTAATCTTGCTGGGCGAAGTGTTAATTGCCGCTATGGGCCCAAGAACCGGGCGGACATATTGCAGTCGCGCCTGGTCTCCACGCGCTTGGTTGGCGAAGCCATTGCCCGCGCCGCGAAGCCGCCGCGGGTGTGGTTGCAATCCAGCACGGCCACGATTTACGCGCACCGCTACGACGCCGCGAATGACGAGGCCACGGGCACTCTGGGTTGTCCCGACCCCAACACACCAGAGACATGGGAATTCAGCTACAAAGTAGCCTGGGGCTGGGAGCGCATGTGCACCGAGGCGCCGACGCCACACACCCGCAAAGTATTAATGCGCACTTCGATTGTGCTCAGCCCGATGCGCGGGCAGGCATTCGATATTTTGCTCACCTTGGTAAAATTCGGCCTTGGCGGGCGCGCGGGGGATGGGCGGCAATATGTTTCCTGGCTGCACGACCGTGACTTCGTCCGCGCGGTGCAATGGCTCATGGAGCACGAGGAGCTTTCCGGCCCGGTAAACCTCGCCTCACCGAATCCCTTGCCCAATGCCGATTTCATGCGCGAATTGCGTAAGGCGGCGCATATTCCCCTGGGCCTGCCCGCGGAAAAATGGATGATTGAAATCGGCTCATTTTTCCTGCGCACGGAATCGGAATTGGTGCTCAAAAGTCGCCGCGTGGCGCCTGGCCGGTTGCTGGCCTCCGGCTTTCAATTCGATTTTCCCACCTGGCCTGTCGCAGCCAGAGATTTGGTTTCCCGAAGATGACGCCTCACTGTCCGGCGGCGGCGGAGTTTAGCTTCATGATTACGAGGTCACTATCCATGGTCGAGAAGTCGGGCGTCCATTTCCCATCGCGGAGCGTCATGACGACCTTCGGAGTAATATTCCCCACGCCTTTCACATCCAAGGTGTAGGTTGCCTGGTCTCCGGCCTCATTCATAGTGGGCGGAGTGCCTTGGGCTTGTTTCAGCGCATCACCCAATTTTTGATAGCCTTGCAACTCACTCGGATTCTGGGCCATTCGATCGAGGCTTCGTTGGATTAACTGAGGCCCCTGTTGCGCAATCACTCGATCCATTTGCGCCTGCATTTGGGCCTGCATCTCGGGAGTCGTATTCGGATTCTGGGCGAGGCTGGAAAGGGCTACTTTTTTCGCCGATTCCAGCATACTGGGCGCCAGGACTTGCATCACGGCATTGGCATCCTGACTCTCCAAAGCAGTGATTAGATCGTTTACCGCCGTATTTAAATCAGCATTAGGCGAGAGTCCGGGCGCGGGGGCATCCACTGGCTTGGGTTGCGCCGAAGGCACAACGGGCGGCGCCAAGGGAGCGGCAACCGCCGATTTTTGTGGGGTTACTGGAGCCGCCACTTGGGGTGTGGGGGTTGCCGGTGCGGTCGGCGTGGTGGCGGTGTTCGCTGCTACGGAAGCGGGTGCTGACTGGCTGAACCACCATATTCCCGCCGCAATCAACACTGCGGCGGTCACGGCCAAAAGAGTATTGCGGGTAGTCATGCTTTGTGAACTTCGGATTATCAGACAAGCCATACTCGACAATGACATTACTGCCCGGCGGCGGCGTTTTGCGCCATACTTGCGAAGTCGAGTGTCCACTTCCCATTGCTTAGCGTCATGACGACTGTCGGTGGAACGCCCGTTTCGCCATTGCTTTGCAAGGTGTAAGTCGCCTGGTCTCCGGCTGCATTCATAGTCGGCGGGGTGCCTTGGGCTTGTTTCAACGCATCACCCATTTGTTGATACCGTTGCAGTATGCTCGGATTCTGGGTCATTTCCTGGGTAAGCATTTGGACCATTTGGGGCGCCTGTTGCTCCATCATTTGTTCCATTTGGGCCAGCATCTCGGGAGTCACATTCGGATTTTGGGCCATGCGGCGGGTGGCCGCCATTTTCGCCGTTTCCAGCACGGACGGCGCAAGGAGTTGCACGATGGCGTTCGCATCCCCGCTCTCCAAAGTTGTGATGAGATCGTTAACCGCTGTATTTAAATCCGCATCTGTGGAAGGCGCGGGGGCGGGGGCTTCCACCGGCTTGGGTTGCGCCGAAGGCACTACGGGTGGCGCCACGGGGGCGGCAACTGCCGATTTGGGTGGCACTACCGGAGCCGACACTTTGGGCGCGGGAGTTGCCGGTGCGGTCGGCGTGGTTGGCGTGGCGACTGTGGTTGCCACGGGAATTGGCGCAGATTGGCTAAACCACCATAATCCCGCTGCAATCAACACGGCGGCGGTTACGGCCAAAAGGGTATTTCGGGTAGTCATGGTTGGGGTGCATCAGGTTATCCGAAAAGCCCTATTCCACAATTACAATCCCACGCAGGAATTGTAATATGACGGGTGGCATCCAACCGGATATTATCCACCTGTCTTCCTTGCCAAACCCCGGTGGCTTGTGCATAGTCGCGGGTTTCGCCCCAATCTCCGGGCCCCGCCGCGCCATGATTCGCCATATCTTCAGCTATTTTTCCGGACGCCATTACAAGCAGTTTGTCAAAAACTGCCTGCCAATTGTCGCGCGCATTAACAAACTGGACGACGAATACAAAGCCTTCACCGACGAGCATCTGCGCGGCAAAACGGTCGAGTTCCGCGAACGGTTCAAAAAGGGCGAGACGCTCGAACAGCTTTTGCCCGAGGCCTTTGCCGCGGTCAAAAACGCCGCCCGCCGCCTGAGCAATCAGGAAATCCAGGTCTGCGGCCAGCCGCTCATCTGGAACATGGTGCATTTCGACGAGCAGTTGATTGGCGGCATGGCGCTGCACGAGCGCAAAATCGCGGAAATGGCCACCGGCGAGGGCAAGACGCTCGTCGCCACGCTGCCGCTCTATCTCAATGCGCTTTCGGGGCGCAACTGCCACTGTGTCACCGTCAACGACTACCTGGCCAAGCGCGACTCGGAGTGGATGGGCCATCTTTACCAATTTCTCGGCCTGACCGTGGGCTGCATCCAGCAGCAACAACCCCCCGACTTGCGCCGCATCGCTTACGGCAGCGACATCACCTACGGCACGGCCTCGGAATTCGGATTCGACTATCTGCGCGACAACGGCATGGCCACCCGCGTTGCTGACCAAGTGCAGAACGGCCACTTTTACTGCATCGTGGACGAGGTGGACTCGATTCTTGTGGACGAGGCGCGCACGCCGCTCATCATCACCGGGCCCTCCACTGACGAGAGCGAAGGGCCGTTCCTCGCGCTCAAGCCGGGAGTGGAAAATCTCCACAATCTGCAGTTGCGCCTGTGCAACCGCCTCGCGCAGGAAGCCAAGGACGAATTGGAAAAACCGAACGGTGGCGACTCCGAGGACGCCATTCGCAAGCTCCTGCAAGTCAAGATGGGCATGCCCAAGCACCGGCAGTTGCTCAAGCTGATGGAAAACGGCAACATCCGCAAACTGCTCGAAAAATTTGATTTGGAGATGAGCGGCGATTTCGCGCGCGACCAGCGATACAAGTTGAAAGAGGAGCTCTATTTCTCGGTGGATGAGCGCCAGCGGACCTCCGACCTCACGGAAAAAGGCCGCCTCGCCCTCCGCCCGGATAGCCCAGATGCCTTTGTCCTGCCCGATTTGCCGAGCTTTTATATT
>DATHOB010000299.1:0-5814 GCA_035485355.1 Opitutales bacterium
CTCTCCTGCCACCCGATGGTGAGCTTTGGCGAAAAGGCGCGACGCGGGCTGGCCAGCCCGACCGACCGGAAGGCGCGGCGGGGCGATGCGTTTACGATGGCTTTTGGCGTGGAAGGCGCGTTGACCGCGCGAGCAGGGGTCATCGCCGCCGGGCCGGAGGAATTGGACGGCGAACTGCGCGAATTTTATCCACGGTTCGTGGCGAATTATTTCGCCGTCATCGCTGCTTGGTATGAAGCGGTGAAAATTGGCGCGACGGCGGGGGAAGTATTTGCCGCGGCGGAAAAAGCGCGGGATCCGAAGATTTTCTCGTTCGCGATGAACCCGGGGCATTACATCCACCTCGACGAGTGGGTGCATTCGCCGTTTGCGAAAAACAGCCGCGTGGAATTGAAATCCGGCATGGCGTTGCAAAGCGATATCATTCCCGTGTCGGCGGGGCCGTTTTGCGTGAGCAACGCGGAAGACGGGATTGCGCTCGCGGATGACAAACTGCGCGCCGAGCTGGCAGCGAAACATCCGGCATGCTGGAAGCGAATTGCAGCGCGGCGGCGGTTTATGGAGGAGGGGTTGGGCATCAAACTGCATGAAAGCGTGTTGCCGCTGAGCAATACCCCGGCGTGGCTCGCGCCATATGCATTGGCGCATCGGATGGCGCTGCGGGTGTACAGCCCATAACCCTGCGCTTGCGTTGCGGGGTGAAATTGTTTTTGCTGAGGCGGTTTTGTCGGTGGTGATTGGCGTTACTCCGCCAGATTTTTCAACCCCTCGATTCGGAAAAATACCCCATGAATTCCTCCCCCACTCCCGTCCTTGGCCGCCTGTTGGCCATGGCCACACTCGCCCTGACCCAAACTGTACCCATGCTCCACGCCGCGGATGCCGCGCCCGCAATCGTGGTCGCCAAACCCGCAGCGAACGAGCCGGTGACGGTGAAGGACGCGACCGCTAACGGGGTCGATTATTACGTTATTTCCAATGGCATCGTGACCGCGTGGATCAATAAAACGTCGGGTGATATGGAAGGGCTGGACTACAAGGGCATGGACCTCGTGGGGCACGACCAGCCGACCGTGGGAACGGGCTCGTGGGAGCAAACCCCGGCCGCCGCGGCAGCAGCGGGCGATTTGACGGATTCCATCACCATCGACCCGGCGAAAAACGGCGGGGAACGCGCGGAAGTTTCCGTCAAGGCGGTCACGGGCGGCCAAGTGGGTCTGACCCCGAACGCACCCGGCGCGCCCGGCGGCGGCATGCGCATGGATTTGGAAGTCCGCTATTCCATCGGTCGCGGTGACAGCGGCGTGTATGCTTATGCCATTTTCTCCCACCCGGCGGGCTACCCGGCCGGGGGCGTGGGCGCGGAAAGCCGCTACATTTTGCTGCTCAACCAATCCTTTGACTGGCTCTCCGCCGATGCCGACCGCAATCTACTGGCCGCCGGGCCGTTGAATTGGGGCACGGGGGTGGTCGTCAATGCGAAGGAACAGCGCATCATGAGCCAGGGGCCGTATGAAAATTCTGTCGAGCACAAATACTCATACAACGGCGTGCAATTCAAAATTCCAGCCTATGGTTGGTCGAGCACGAAGGAGCACGTCGGGGTTTGGTTCATCAATCCGACCACGGAATACCTCAGCGGCGGCGCGACCAAGCTGGAATTGCAAACCCACTATGGCGACAACGGCAATCCGGACCCGATCATTTTGGATTACTGGAAAGGCAGCCATTATGGGCGCAACACCTCCCTCAATGTAGCCGCCAATGAAAACTGGACCCATGTCGTCGGCCCGATTTTTGTTTACGTCAATTCCTTGGACAGTTTCAAGACGCCCTCAAAAACGGACTTGGACACGCTTGCGGCATCGATTGGCGACCCGACCGTGCCCGCCGCGTGGAAGGATAACGCGACCGCTTTGTTTCAGAACGCCCTCGACCAAGCCAAGCTGGAAAAAGCCAAGTGGCCGTACGAGTGGGTGAATGGCGTGGACTATCCGCACAAAGACCAGCGCGGCAGCGTGTCTGGCCAGCTCGTGCTCAACGATGTTTATGCGCCCAAAGGCACCTCGACCAATATGCCGCACCTTACAGTCGGCTTAGCGGCTCCCGAACCCACGGACAACAACACCGACGGTGGCGCAAACCTTGGCTCCGGCGCGAGCTGGGTGACGGATGGCAAAAATTACCAATTCTGGGAAAACGGCACCGCGGACGGCAAATTTACCATCGATAAAGTCCGCCCCGGCAACTATACCCTGCACGCGTTCGCCGATGGAGTATTGGGCGAATTTGCAAAAACCAACATCACGGTTGAGGCTGGCAAAAGCATCGACTTGGGCAAGCTGGAGTGGAAACCCATTCGCTACGGCACACAAGTGTTCGATATTGGCTACCCCGACCGCAGCGCGCGGGAATTCTTCAAGGGTGATGGCGACAATTATTGGCTCTGGGGCTGGCCCTTGCGCTACTCCCTCCTGTTCCCGAACGACCTGACCTACACGGTTGGCAAAAGCGACCCGAAGAAGGATTGGTTCTTTGAGGAAGTGCCTCACAATACCGCCGACCCGTCGCTGTTCTTGAACCCCGCAGCCAAAGACCCCGCCAACCAGCGCTTCGGCTGGGTGAAGTCTTTCCCGGAAGGCGCTGCGAACCCCTGGCGGACATGGAGTCAGGGCCGGGCGACGACTTGGACCATCAAATTCAATATGGATAAAGCGCCCCAAGGTTACGCGACGTTCCGTATCGCCTTGTCTGGCGCGGACGGCGCGGCGGGCACGACCGTGGCGGTCAATGGCCAAGATGTCGGCCGTGTCGGAGCGTTTGCTACCAATGCACTGCGCTACAATACGGACCAAGGCGTCTGGCAGGAGCGCGATGTGCGCTTTGATGCGTCGTTGCTTACACCGGGCGAAAATCAGATCACCATTACCGTTCCGGCGGGCGACCTGGACAGCGGCCTTGTGTATGACTACCTGCGTCTCGAATTGAACGAGTATTACAAACTCGACGGCACGCCAGTGACTCCGCCCAAGTCGTAAACGCAGGTTGCAGTGAGGCGATGGTAATCACCTTGGCTACGCTACGCGCGGTCAGGGAAAGATTGTCTGCATTGGCCAAATTCAAACCGCCCCTGACCCCTGCGCCTTTTCCTTTACAAGCGGCGGAACCTTGCTAGGGTCAGAGGTTTAAGTAATGAAGCAACGCACCATCCTGCGCGAGGTCTCCACCAAAGGCACATCGCTCCATACCGGGGAGGAAGTCCACCTCACCTTCAAACCCGCACCGGAAGACCACGGGGTCGTGTTCCGCCGCATTGACCTATACGGCAAGCCGGAGATTCGCGCGAATGTCGAGCATGTGACGGAGTTGGTGCGCTCGACGACGCTGGCGTCCGGCCATGCGAAGGTGCACACCGTCGAGCATGTGTTGAGCGCGCTGAGCGGGCTGGGCATTGACAACGTGCTGGTGGAGTTGGACGCGAGCGAGCCGCCGATTCTCGATGGCTCAGCGATGCCCTTTGTGAATCTGCTGCAACAGGCGGAGCCGGTGGAGCAGAAGCACGAGCGGAAATATTTTGTGCTAAAAGAGCCGGTGTGCATCTCGGAAGGCAACCGCTCGATTATCGCCCTACCCTACGACGGGTTGAAAATCACCTGCACTTCGGCCGACGACCGGGGCATCCACACCCAGCATCTTTCCATCGACATTGAGCCGGAGATATACGCCGCGCAGATCGCCCCCGCGCGCACGTTCACGATTTACGAAGACATTGAGGAATTGCTCAAACTCGGGAAAATCCAGGGCGGGAGCCTCGACTCGGCCATTGTCATCAAGGGCGACAAAATCATTTCGAAGGAGCCACTGCGCTTCAAGGAAGAGTTCGTGCGGCACAAGATTTTGGATATTGTAGGCGACATCGCGCTGCTGGGGATGCCGCTGAAGGCGCACATCGTCGCCGTGCGGCCCGGCCACGCGCTGAATGCGAAGCTGACGCTGGCGTTGCACGAGAAGCTGCTCGCGGACAAGCCGGGCAAGAAGCACGCGAAAGAGGACGCCAAAAAAATCGTCGCGCCGGACGCCAAGGCGCTCGACATCCGCCAGATTCTCGACCTGCTGCCGCACCGCTACCCGTTTGTGATGATTGACCGGGTGACGAACATCATCAGCCCAGACGAAGTCGTGGCCATCAAGAACGTCAGCATGAACGAACCGTATTTCATGGGGCACTTTCCCGGCCACCCGGTTATGCCGGGCGTGTTGCAGCTCGAAGCCATGGCGCAGACGGCGGGGATATTGATGCTGCGGCGGATATCTTCGGCGGGGAAAATCGCGTTTTTCATGAGCGCGGACAAGATCAAGTTTCGCCAGGCGGTCGTCCCCGGCGACCAGTTGGAAGTGCATGTGAAACTCATCAAAAACCGCGGGGACAAAATCGGCGTGGCCGAGGGAACCTGCAAAGTGGAGGGGAAGGTTGTGTCTTCCGCAGAGTTGATGTTCACCATTGTGGACGCGGCGGAAGAAGCGGGGGCATAGTCGATGAGATTCCGCCTTTGATTAAAAAATTGCGCCTTTAGCTCAAGCCCAGCAGCTTGCTTTTCACCGGATTTCGGTCATCATAAAGACATAAGCAACCGGGAAATGGTCATTGATTTGGTATCGAAGCTGCCGGAGAACACTCCACTGCCGGATATTATGCGTGAAATTGAATTTCTGGCGGGCTTGCAGGAAGGGCTTGAACAAGCCGAGCGCGGCGAGGGAGTGTCTGTCGACGAGGCCCGCAAACTCCTCCGCCAATGGGTCTCAAAGTCATCCTGACACCGCGCGCGATCCAAGATTTGCACGAAATCGCCGATTTCATCGCGGCGGACAATCCCGTGCGCGCGGTCTCTTTTGGAGATGAACTCATTGAGCAGGCAGGCGAGTTTCCTAATTCTGGGCGAATCGTTCCGGAAATCGAAGATGCCCGTGTGCGCGAGGTAATTTACAAGGCTTATCGGATTATTTATAGAAACAAGTTTGAATCCGGTGTTATTTATAACGTGCGGTTTTGGCACGCCGCCCGTGGCGAACCGAATATACCATCCAAAGAATAAGCCGCGGACAGGCGTTTAGCATAGACAAACAAAAAGGCGAAGCCCGTGAGGGCTTCGCCTTTGAAAGAATCAGCAATTTGGCTGAGGCTTAGTAACGACGCTCGCGGCGTTCGCCGCCGCGGTCGCCACCACGATCGCCGCCGTAGCCGCCACCGCCGCCGCCGCCGCTGTAACCGCCGCCACCACCTTGGCCGCGACCACCACCGCCGCCGCCGTAGGGGCGGTCGGAGCGTTCTTCGCGAGGACGGGCTTCGTTGACCGTGAGGTCACGGCTGCCCACTTTGGTGCCGTGGATGGCCGCAATGGCCGCCTTGGCTTCGGCATCGCTGCTCATGGTGACAAACGCGAAACCGCGCGGGCGGCCCGTGAATTTGTCCATAGCCATGAACACTTCGGCAACATTGCCGTGCGCGGCGAATACGCTGCGCAACTCGTCTTCCGATGTATTGAAGTCGAGATTTCCGACGTAGAGTTTGGAACCCATATGATGATACTTCGATATCCCGGTCGCTGACGGACTGTTCCCGACTACCGGGTTTCGGATCATCACCGAGCATGCACTCGCTTGACAAACCACCAAATCGCGTAACTGACCTATCAATCTAGTAGAGGTGGACAAAGTAACACATCTAGGGGGACATGCAAGGTCTATTTTCCTACCCCGTCTTGCGACTGGAGTCGGGTACGGCGGGGACAACCGGGGTCAGTGCGTGGACCGGAG
>DATHOB010000300.1:0-3941 GCA_035485355.1 Opitutales bacterium
GCCCATGCCGTCGGGTTGGTGGCACGTCGCGCAATTGTCCTTATACACCCGCGCGCCAACTTTTTTAACATCCACCACCGCGGGGCCGTTGCTGTTTGGCGTCCAATTCTCGTCATAGACATCCCCATGGAATGCGCCGGAGTGGGTCACAATGTAAATGCCGTTGATGTACACGAGCACGCAGCCGAGAAAAATCAGGAAAATGGGAATCAGGGAAAAGCCCTCGCGCGGCTCCTCTTTCTCATGCATCAGTTTTTCGTGCAGCGACTGCAAGGCGTTGTCGCCCATGCTGTCCACCCCGCCCGCGAGGCCGCCCGGCGCGGAATGCGGGCCGGGAAGGTTGGAGGCGTTGGAGGTGGGTTCGCTCATCGGAAAAAGTTATTTGCCAAGTTTCACTTCAGGCAAATCGTAATCAATGTTGAGGCCGCGCAAATAAGCCACGAGCGCCAGCGCACGATCCGTCGGCACCACTTCGTAGCCTGCTGGCGGGCGGATGGGTTCGGAGTCCGGCAGCTTGAGCGCGAGGGGCGAAGGCTGGTCGCCGATTTTCTGAATTGTAAACAGGAAACGGAACGGCGGCATCACGGAGCCGGGACGCTTGACTTGCGGATCGTACAAGTGCGCCAGCAGCCAGTCGGAGTCCGCATCCGCAATGGCTCGCGCGCCGACATCGCCCAAATCCGGGCCGACGCGCAGGAACCCGAGCAGCGGACGCGATTCGTAAATATAGTCCCGTGCCACCGCGCCGCGCTTGGTCCAGCCGCGCGCGATATCGGGGCTGATGAACACCGGCTCGACCTTCGACGTGCCGTCCTTGGCTTTGACCGTCTGGTCGAGCAGAATTTCGGCGCTTTCCGGGCGAGGCTGCTGGGTATGGCAATACACACAACCCATTTCGATGTACACTTGGTGGCCCTGCTCCGCGAGGCCGCCGGTCGGCTTCGGATAAACGGGGTCGCCCTCATCCGCCGCGCCCGGCTGGAGGTTGCCGTATTGCGCGTTAGAGGCGAGGATGAGGCCGCACCACGGCGCGACGAGCACAAAGAGGATGCCGCAATAAAGGATCGAAAGGTTTTTCATGGCAGCCTCCATCCCACCGGGTACAGACCCAGTTGCTTGAGGAAATTGACGCCGCACTCCCAAGCCGCGCCCGCGGCCATCCAGCCAAAATTAGCCATGAACACCAGTTGCCCCGCGGCAATGAGGGCCACCGCCGCCAGCTGCACTTCATTCAAAAAGCCGCTGCCTTTGACAATCTCCATGAAATCAATCTCGGGATTGTTCATTTGCGCGCCTTGGTGCAGGCCAAAAACATACATGGCCAGAACCAGCGCCGTGATGCCGAGCGCCGACGCCCAGAAGTGCGCCTTAACGAGAATCGCTGAAGGCCATTCCCGGTTCAGCACGCGGGGGAGGATGTAGTACATCGCCGCGAACATCACCATCGAGAAAAAGGCGTAGAAAAGATTGAGCGTGTGGCCAAGGGTGAATTGAGTCAGGTTGACCGTGATGCTGACGCTGCGCACCGACGCCCACGCGCCGACAAACCCCGCGACCGCCATCGCCGCTGCGCCAAACACCGCAAAACGCAGCACCGCGCTATTCAACACCCCGCGCGGTTCCTGCGCCGCCGTGACGAGCAGATTTAACGATGCAACCAGCACCGGCACGATCAAAACGACATTGCCCACAATGCCGACGGTTTGCAGCCACACCGGCACCGGGCTGTACACAAGGTAATGGGCACCGGCCCAGCCACCCAAAAAGAGCAGCGACCAAAACACAATAAGCGAAAGATAATAGCCGAATATCGGGCGGCCCAAAATTTTTGGCAGCAGGTAATAAACCACCGCCAGCGCGACCGGCGCGAACCACAGCCAAAGGAGATTGCTCACATACCACGCATTGACAACCGATTGCACCACTCCGCGGGAGGGAGCGTAGAAAATCGCCATTTCGGCGGTGAATGCCATCCAGGGAAAGAGCAAAAGCGCCGCCAGCAAAAACCATTGCGAAACGTACACCGGACCGGGCGCGCGGAAGTGGAAGCAGAGGACACCCCACATCGCAATCATCACATAGCTGAAGCCCATGAGCGGCGCGACTTGCGGCGGCATGTCCAGCCCGGGCATGCCCGTCGGCCCGTCAATGAATATGCAGGCAATGCCCCACAATACCGCAAGATTCCAAAACGCCCACGCCACATATAGCACGCCAAGGTGCTTAACCTGCGTGCGGCAGAGCCGCGCCATCAGCCATAGGGCCACCGCAAACACCGCCTGACAGCCCCAACCGTATATCAGCGCATCCATGGCCGCGGCAAAAAACCGGCCATAGGTGAAAAATTCATGGCCGCCCAAAAACTCGGGATTGACCAACTTGACCGCCGAAACCAGTGCCAGAATCGTGCCGAGAAACAACCAGCCGAGCGCCTTCCAGAAAAACAATGCCACCGGCCCGCGCAGGGAGGCATCTATCTGGCCAAGCTGAACCGGCTCCGATTGGGTGGCATCGGGGCGCGGGTCAATTTCCTTAACCAGTGATTCGCAAGGGCACATGCGGACGCGTGTATCGCGTGCTAAAGTTTGGAGTTGAAAATGGCTCACTGCGCCGCGGCGGCCGCGGTGGTGGAGGGAGCGGCGGCGGAAGGAGGCGTGGAACCGGGAGCGGCAACGGTGGCTGCCGGAGCAGCCGTGCCCGCTGCGGGAGCGGTGCTGGCGGGTGGCGGTGGCGCGGGCGGAGTGAAGCCGGCAGGCGAAGCGGCGAGCGACATGCGCGCGGGTGGCTCCGGCTGATCGTGCGTGGCGGCATCCAGCTTGGCGGCCTCAATCTTCATCGCTTCCGGCACGGGAATGCGCACGATTTTCGCCGTTTGATTCGCCCAGGCATAATTGTTGTAAAGGGAGGACTCCGCGGCCGTGACATCCGCCAGCGTCTTCTTGCGCTGCGCCACGATGTCGGCATCCACCGGGGTTACCGGGCGGGAAATTTTGTAGGCCACCCCGAGCACCACCATGATGATGACAATGCTACCCGCCACGCCCAGCGCGGAGAAAAACCAGCGCGGCAGCGTCACCTTGGATGGGGTCTCGTCGTGATTACTCATGGTAGTTCAGCGATTCCTCGATGCGCGGGTCGTGAATGGGAATGACTTCGGCTTTGGATTGCGAGCGCAGGAACGCCCACACACAAATGCCACCAATGCCCACCAATGCGGCCAGATCCCAAATTTCCGGACGGAAGCCGCGCACCTGATAATGCAAAATGTTCTTTGGGTCGGCGTCCGCAATCTTGCCGGGCATGATGTTGAAATAAAGATCCAGAATGTGGAAACACAGCACCCACACGGCGACGCAGGGCAATACTTTGCGCGAAACCTTGGTGTGATAATTGAGCAGGAAGAAGAATGGAAGAAAGAAGTAGCCAAAGATGATGGCCAGGCTAACCCACCACCATGAATTGTGCGCCCAATTGGACGTCATCTCCCGCAAATTAAACCAGAAGGTTTCCTCCGGAATATCCGCATTGTAGATGAGGAAATATTGGCAAAAAGTGACGTATGCGTAGAAAACCGTGAAGGTCAGCGCGAGGCAACCGAGGAGGTACTGGTGAGCGCGATTGTAGAGTTGGAAAAGCGGCCGGCCGGATTTGCAGCTCATGTACGCGCAAATCAAAATCGTAGCCGCGATGCCACAGCGCATCGACGTCGCAAAGAACCACACCCCGTACATGGTTGAAAACCACGTGTAGGAAAGGCTCATGAAAAAGTCGAACGCCGCAAAAGTCAGTGACAGGGCCACCATGAAGACGCCCACCGCGGCCAACCGGCGGCTATTGATGGCGTATTCCGGCTTCGGATTGCGATCCATTGTAAACGAATACTGGCGAAACTTGTAGGAGAGCCCCCAGAATACCGCCAAATACGCGAACAAACGCACCAG
>DATHOB010000301.1:0-8832 GCA_035485355.1 Opitutales bacterium
GCGGCCCGTAAATGAGCCGACAGGGAAACGGATTCAATCTTGCATCGGGAAACGGGTTTAATAGTCTGTCCCTTCACCCTGCACACAGCACCGCCTGCCGCCACCCAACCGGCGTCCGCCCCCGCGCATGAACGACTCTCCTGAACTGCTGGAATTTTACCGTACTTTGGATCTCGAACCGGGCGCCTCCCTGGAAGAGGTCGAACAAGCCCGCGAGACCCTGGCCAAAACATGGGATCCGAACCGGTTTGGCAAAGACCCGCAACAACGGCGCCGGGCGGAAAAGAAGCTGCGCCAGATCAACCGCGCCTACGAGCGCCTGAGCAGCGAGTTGAAAGAAGGCGATGACGCAGTCGCAGTCGAAACTCTCGAAACGGAAGCGCCCGTGGAGCCCGCTCCTGACACCGGGCCCAAACGACACTGGTCGGCCAACATTTTTTTGCGCTCCATTTGGATAGTAGGTATTCTCTTCGCGGTCGGATACCTCTTTTTTGACAGCTACGCGCGTTTTCAAAGCATCGCGGACACGACGAAGATAACGTGGGGCGATTATGAGATTCCCCAAGCCGATCCGACCTCCACCACCGGCTATGCCTTCAATCAGCATGTGCAAGTAATGCCGGCGTTGGGCACTGACGGCTACCACTGGATCATGCAAATGGAGCGGATGCTCGACGGGCGTGAGGGATGGCGCGTGCGGCATGTGGATTATGATGGGCCGCCAGGTGGACGCGACGTGCATTGGAGTTCGTCGCTGCACTGGTTGACGGCAGGTTTGGCGTGGATGGATCATATCGTAACCCATGCGCCCATGGCGGTGTCGCTGGAGCGCACGGAGCCTTGGTCAAATACCTTTGTTTTTGGCATTTTGATGATTGTGCTGCCCATTATTGCCATGCGGCGCTTTGGCTCGATTCCGGCGGCCATCCTGGCGATCAGTTTTGTGGCGACGTATCCGTATTATGAATTTTCGTTCGTGGGTTACCTTGACCATCACGGGCTCGCGGCGTCGAGCGACATGTTGATGGTCTTTTTCCTGGCGGCGGCGGGCGCTGGCTGGCTGCGCAACGAAGCATTATCTCCCGAGAATTTGAGCCCCACGGAGCTGGCCTTGTGGCGCTGGCTGCCCGATCGGAAAATGGCCAAGGTGTGGATGATTGCCTCGGGCATCGCGGCGGGCACGGGATTGTGGATCAGCACGGCGTCCGTGATTCCCGCCATGTTTGGCGTGGGGTTGGGCGCGCTCGTGAGCACGGGTTATCTGGCGCGCGACTCGGCCCTGGGTGCTGACCCATTTCTGCGCCGGAAGATTCCGATGCTGATGGGCATTAGCGTAATATTGGGCGCCGTGGCAGTCACCGCAGTGGTGTGGTTGAAATGGGGAGTGATTTGGGCGATAATTGCCGGATTGCCCCTTGGCATCACCCTTGGCTGGCTGGCAATTTTTGGCCTGCTTAAAGGCACTTCGGAAAAAGCCCCCCTTGGCAAGGCGGATCCCACCCTGTGGCAGCTGTGGGGCACGGCCGTGGCTGCTACGAGTATATTTTATTACCTGCTTGAATACGCACCCTCGCATTTCACGATGCGGTTGGAAATCAACCACCCGTTTTATGCGCTGGCGGCCTTTGGGGCCGGTGGGTTGCTGTGCCGGTTGAGCTGGCTCCTAAATGGGAATGGGCGGGCCCAGGGTGACTTCTGGCGCAATCAATGGTTTTGGGTACTGGTGGATATCGCGGTTCTTGGCATATTTTCCGCCATTGGGTTGTTGATTTTTTATTTTGGCGACAAAGTCAGCCAACAAGATGGATTGAAGTTATTATTTGTGGGGTGGATGCTGGGTACGGCGGGATACGGCGTCTGGCGGTTTTTTGCCTTATCCCGCGCACAAACGGCCAAACCGGATGAAGCTTACTGGAAGAAACAGTGGCTGGCCATCCTCGGCGGCTTGTTGATGGTTGGAGTTCTGCCCGCCACCGTGTGTTATTTTGGCGAGAGCGTGTTCGTCATTCGCCCCGGCTTCCTGCTGAACCTGCATACCGATTATATTTTGGAATTTCGCACGTTCTTCAAACAGATGAGCTTTTTGTCGCCCATGCAGATTGCTGGCGGCATCAGCTTCATCCCCATCACCGCGCTGCCAATGCTGCTGCTGTTTTCGGCGCCGGATTTGCAACGCCCGTGGAAGGCAGTGCTGGTCATTGCGATGCTGCCCGCACTGGTGCTCCTGGCGCTGGCATTTGTGCAAATCCGCTGGCTGGGCATCAGTTGCGCCATGTGGTGCACGGGCATAGTTGTCGCCGCAGCGGTAACAACCCTACCTGGCTCAGCCTTCCGCTGGAAGGAAGGTTTCCGCCGGCCCATTGGTATTTTACTTATAATCATCGTGCTGGTGCCATTCCCCATCTTCTCCATCTATCAATGGCGGGCCACTAATTTAAGCAAAAATGCCCCACCCTCGGAGTTGGATCTCACCCAAGTCGTCACTCGTGATGTCTCCGAGCGGATTCGTGCGCGGCTGGGCAGCGAGCAAGGCGTCATTCTTAGCGGGCCGACGACGACGACGTGGATGATGTATTTTGGCGGTTTCAAGGGTATTGGCACTTTGTATTGGGAAAACGTTGAGGGGCTCAGGACTTCCGCGGCCATTTATGGTTCCACCGGCCCATGGGAGGACGTGAAAAAGTTGATCGATAAAAATAACGTCACCCATATTTGCATTTTTTCCTGGGATGCCTTTGCCGAAGAATACGCGCGCTTGGGCCAAGGGATGCGCCTGCCGCCCGCGGACGATCTCAAGGCCCAGCAGGATCAAGCACGGCAATTACAGGATGCTTTCGTGGTCAAATTGTTGACTCCCGGCCACACACTGCCCAACTGGCTCCGGCTCATTCCCTATCATCTGCCAGAACACCCCTGGCTGCGTTACGCCTATGTGATTTTGCTGGAGGTTGTGCCGGAAATGACCGACCAGGAAGCGATGCTCCGCCATGCGCAATGGGCAATGGCAACAGGCAATCAAAATGGCTACGTGCTCGCCACCAGCGAATTAGGCCAATTGCTGCAACAAAACCCCAATTACTATCCTGCTTTGATTCAGAACGCCCTTCGCCTCCAAGTCATGGGCAAGCCCGAGGAATTCCAGCAAGCGGCGAAGATTGTTTTTGACCAGTTAAGCCAAGCCAGCACTCTGGTGCTGGAAGACCGGGTGGAACTGGCAGTTTTGCTCCTTAATTCCGGGCACACAGCGGAAGCCGTCCAACAGGCCGCCGCCGCCCTGGCGATGCCCACCACCGACGAAAAAGCGTTGCGCCATATCCTGCCGGAACGACTGGGTTCCATCATGCAATTGGCGGTCAATGCTCCGGCCGGTTCGTACCCCGCCAAAACCTTCGATCTCGGATTGAGTTTGTTGCCCTCAGTGGGACGCGCTCAAGTGTTGAGTGATGAAGCGGTCGTCGCCGCCGAAACCAACCCCGCCCAGGCCGTGATCTACTATCATGATGCATTAAAGGCATCCCCGGATTTTTACCCGGCGATGTCCGGCTTGACCATGCTGTTGGCCACCTCCAAGGATGCCTCCGTGCGCAATGGTGCCGCAGCGATTGACATGGGTACGAAAGCCGCACAGGCCGCCCATGTGCAGGATGCGCAAAACATGGAGCTGCTGGCTTATGCCAACGCGGAAGCGGGCAAGTGGGATGACGCCCTGTTTTATGCCAATATGGCCACCAGCTTTATGCAAAATAACGGCAAGCAAACCGATGATGTGGCCAAATGGGCCGAAAAAGTGAAGCTCTTTCAAAACCACCAGGCATTCCACACGATGTAATCTGCCGTGCGCAACAGATTTTGCGTAATGGCAAGGATTGGATGGGAAACAGTGGCGTTATAAAAACCGCCATGAAGTTGTGACATTATCCGGGGTTGAACAAACTTGAGGCGGATTTATGCTGTTTGCTTGCTGCGGGGCCAAGTTGTCTTGGCCTCACCCTCATATAGTTCTCCTATTATGAAATTTTCGTTATTCCGCTTGCTGCTCGTCCTCGTCTGTTCCGCGCCATGGGCAAATGCGCAATCCCCCTCCGCGGTTGACGCGCATCCCCTTTACCTCGACCCTGCGCAACCTATTGCGGCGCGCGTCGAAGATTTGCTCCAGCGCCTGACGCCGGAGGAAAAGGATTCTCTGATTCATGCGAGCGCAACGTTTGCCACCCCGCCGATTGAGCGCCTCGGCATTCCCGAGCGGTGGATGTCCGACGGGCCCAATGGCGTGCGCGAGGAAATCCAGCGCAACACATTCAGCGACCTTTATCCGCTTAGTAATTTGATTGATGCGTCGACGGCATTTCCATCCGGCATCTGCCTCGCCGCGACGTGGAACCCCGAACTCGCCAAAATAGCGGGCCAGGCCATTGGCGAGGAGGCCCGCGCGCGCGGCAAGGACATCATCCTCGGGCCGGCGGTGAACATTGAGCGCACGCCGCTCAATGGCCGCAGCTTTGAATATTTGGGTGAAGACCCGTGGCTGTCGGGACGCATCGCCGTCGGCTTCATCCAGGGTGAGCAGTCGCGCGATGTCGCCTCGAGCGTGAAGCACTTTGCCGCCAACAACCAGGAGACGCAGCGCAACAGCATCAATGTCAACGTAGATGAGCGCACATTGCGGGAAATTTATCTTCCCGCCTTTGAAGCCGCCGTCAAGGAAGGCGGCGCGCTGACGGTCATGGCCGCGTACAACAAGATCAATGGCTCCTTTTGCGCGGAAGATGATTATTTACTCAACCAAATCCTCAAAAAGGAATGGGGGTTCAAAGGCCTAGTCATGACGGATTGGGGCGCTTCACACACGACGGCTGGCAGCGCCACCAACGGACTCGACTTGGAAATGGGCACGCGCGTTAACATCAACGTCAATTACCAGACCGACTACCACCTCGCCCAGCCGTTCCTGGCGGGAGTGCAGGATGGCACTTACCCGATGGCGTTACTAGATGACAAAGTGCGGCGCAATTTGTACGTCATGTTCGCCACGCATGTTTTTGATCCTGGCCGCATCACGGGCTCAATCAATATCCCCGAACATCAAGCCACTTCGCGCACCGTCGCCGAAGAAGGCATGGTGCTCCTCAAGAACGACAATCATGCACTGCCGCTCGACCTCACCCAAATCAAGTCCATCGCCATCATTGGCGATAATGCGCAACACCTGCAGGCCTTCGGCGGAGAGAGCTCGGGAATAAAAGCGGCCTACGAAGTTTCCCCACTGCAAGGGATTACCAAGCGCATGGGCCCCAACATTCAAATCACCTATGCCCAAGGCTACGTCACCCCGGCAGCACCCGTGGCCGGTCGTTTGCCGCCGTCCGACATGGACAAATTGAATGCAGCGATGCGAAAAACGCTCGCCACCGATGCCGACGCCGCGACGGTCTTGCAACAACATCCCGATTTCCAGCTTTTGGCCGGTGGCACGACGCCCGCCGCCCGCGCGCTCATTGCCGAAGCAGTGCAGGCTGCCAAACAAGCCGACATTGCCATTGTCATTAGCGGATTGAATAAAAACTACGACACCGAGGGCAGCGACCGGCCGGATTTGTTCCTGCCCGGAGATCAGGATGAATTGATCGACGAAGTTGTCGCGGCCAACCCGCGCACCATCGTCGTCCTCGTCTCCGGTTCACCGGTGGCCATGGGGCCGTGGCTGCAAAAAGTGCCCGCGCTCTTGCAGGCCTGGTATGGCGGCTCCGAGGCCGGCAATGCGCTGGCGCGAATTCTGTTGGGCGATGTGAACCCTTCGGGCAAATTGCCATGCACGTTCCCCAAGCAATTATCAGACACGCCGGCGGCGGCGGGCGGAGCGGAGACTTATCCCGGCGTGAATGGCCAGGTCTATTATAGCGAGGGCCTGCTCGTCGGTTACCGCTGGTATGACACCAAAAACATCGCGCCGCTTTTTCCCTTTGGCTACGGGCTCTCTTATACCACGTTCCAGTATTCCAACCTGAAAATCACCCCCGGCGACCCGGCCAGCGGCGTGCTGGCCACCGCGCAATTTGAGATTACCAATACCGGCACGCGCGATGGCGCGGAAGTTGCGCAGCTCTATATTCATCAGGACAAGCCGACCTTGGAACGCCCGGAGAAAGAATTGAAAGGCTTCCAAAAAATCGCGCTCAAAGCCGGTGAAACCAAAATGGTGAGCATCCCGCTGGCGCAGCGCGCCTTTGCGTATTACGATCCGGCCAAACCAGGCTGGGTGGCGGAAGCAGGCAGTTTCCAAATCGAAGTCAGCTCCTCTTCGCGCGACATTCGGCTGAAGGACACGTTCAATCTGACCCAGTCGAGCGTGACGAAATAATAGTGAACCAGACGGTGACGCCCGAGGCTGTGCCGGATTTTGCGGGTCAGAAGCGACATTTATGGCCTAGTGAACAAAATAGCATTATTTTGGCTTGCAACCGGCGTTTTCTCCACTATTTTCGATAATTGTATTCACCGCTGAGGTGCACAGCACGCCAGTTTCTTCCGCCAAATATTTTCCTTTGCGTCCTTTGCTCCTTTGCGTTGAATTTTCCATTCTTCATCCTTCATCCTTAGCCCCTCCTCCCATGGCCAAAGCCGCACCCGTCGAAATTCCCGCCCCCAAGGCCGCCCGGCCCATCGAATTGGCGCTCTCCGCCATCAACAAACAATTTGGCGACGGCACCATCATGCGCCTCGGCGAGGCAAAGAAGATGCATGTGTCGACCATCTCCACCGGCTCGGTGGCCATCGACCTCGCCCTTGGTTGCGGCGGCCTGCCGCGCGGGCGCATCGTTGAGATTTTCGGGCCGGAATCCTCCGGTAAGACGACCCTTTGCTTGTCCGTCATCGCCGAAGCCCAGCGCCAAGGTGGCAGCGCCGTGTTCATCGACGTCGAACACGCGCTCGACCCCAAGTACGCCAAGACTGTTGGCGTGGATTTGAACAACCTCATGGTCTCGCAACCCGAATCGGGCGAAGACGCACTGAATATTGTGGAAACGCTCATTCGCTCCAATGCGATTGACGTCGTGGTGCTCGACTCCGTGGCCGCGCTCGTATCCAAAACCGAACTGGAAGGCCAGATGGGCGACGCCACCGTCGGCCTGCAAGCCCGGATGATGAGCCAGGCCATGCGCCGCCTCACCGCCTGCATCAGCAAGAGCCAGTGCGTGTGCATTTTCACGAACCAAATCCGCGAAAAAATCGGCGTCATGTATGGCAATCCGGAAACCACCCCCGGCGGTCGCGCATTGAAGTTCTTCTCTTCCTGCCGACTCGACATCCGCCGCGTCGGCCAGATCAAGGACCCCACGGGCCGCGTCATCGGCAACCGCACCAAGGTCAAGGTCGTGAAAAACAAGGTCGCGCCGCCGTTCACCGAATGCGAGTTCGACATCATGTACGACGAAGGCATCTCGCGCTCCGGCTCGCTGCTCGACCTCGGGCTAGAACACAAAATTTTGGAAAAGAAGGGCGCGTGGATCGCGTATCTGGGCAACCTCGTTGGCCAAGGCCGTGAGGCGGCAAAGAAATATTTCGACGACAATCCGAAAATCGCCGCCGAGCTCAAGAAATCCATCATGGAGAAAGTCCACGTCACCGCGGGCGCCGTGCTCGGCGAGGGCAAGGCAGAGGATGCGGATGAGGAAGACAAAAAGTCGGAAAAGAAGTAAGCGGGGTTGCACCCGTTGGGCGGAGAGGGAAAGAGGCCAGAATTATTCCGTCAAGGGATTCTGCCCGCTAGCGGCCTGCCTTCATTCCGCCAATGCGCCATTGAACAATTGTTGGCCGCGCGCTAAGAAGCATGCCGCATAATCTCCCTGCGCCTATGAATCCTCTCTATACTAATCCCGCATTCTGGCAAACCGCCGGGCTGCTCGTTTGCTCGAATGTTTTCATGACGTTCGCCTGGTACGGGCACCTCAAAAACCTCACCGCCAAACCGTGGATTGTCGCCGCAATGGTGAGTTGGGGCATAGCGCTGTTTGAGTATTTGCTGCAAGTGCCCGCGAACCGCATCGGCAAGGCGGGCGGCGTGTCGCTCGGCCAGCTCAAAATCCTCCAGGAAATCATCACCTTGTGCGTGTTTGTGCCGTTTGCGATGTTCTACATGAACCAGCCGTTCAAGCTCGACTATCTCTGGGCTGGGTTGTGCCTCATTGCCGCCGCGTATTTTATTTTCCGGAGTGCCTGAGGGCGAAGCAGAGCGGAATACGGAAACCCCCCGCCAATCAACGCTTAACATTAATTTAATACTGATATTATGTGTTTGCGCCAAGGCCGCGCACCTTGCATCTTCCATCACCCCACCCCCATACCCCGAGATGAGCGAACTTTTTGATGTCGTGGACGACCACGACCGTGTGCTGCGCCGTGAAACGCGCAACGAGGTCCACCGCCAGCGGCTGCTGCACCGCGCAGTGCATGTGCTCGTCTTCAATGCCCGCGGCGAGGTTTACCTGCAACGCCGCTCGGCCAAAAAGGACACCTACCCCAACCGCTGGACGACCTCGTGCTCCGGCCATGTGGATGCGGGCGAGGACTACGACACCGCCGTGGTGCGCGAACTGGCGGAAGAATTGGGACTCCAAAATGCGGAAATTGGAACGCGGAGTTCGAAAATCAAAACCAACGCGACCGCAAATGCTTCGGCAAACGAGTATACCCATGCCACGAAGCTCAAATCCCAAGCACCCAACCTGCAAACCCTTCCGCCTTCCGCCTTCATCCTTCATCCTTTCCTGAAGCACCCCCCCTGCCGAGAGACCGGCTGGGAATTCATCTGGATCTATACCCTGACCACCGACT
>DATHOB010000302.1:0-11741 GCA_035485355.1 Opitutales bacterium
TCGCCCGCAAGCTCTTCGTGGACGGTGTCCGCGTTGCTGCCGCCCGCTACCAAACGAATCCCACCACCAAGGCCACCATTGTCGGCAATCAAATCTTCGGTTTTTACGCCGAACCGCTGCCGGGGAAGGACGAACCCGCCAACCTCAAGCGCTTCTACACGCCCACCGACAGCGGCGGCCCCTTCCGCGTCTTCCTCGAAGACCACGCCAAATACGCCGACATCTCCGTCGAGCACTACTCGACCGTCATCGTCACCAGCGAACTCGGCCTCAACGGCCTCACCATCAGCGTCTAGCCGCAGCCGTTGTTCCCGCATCCAAAAAAATCCGCGCACTTGGGTCCCATCCCCACGCTGCGTGATTTTTCCGAAAGCAGATTTTTGCATTCTTAATTCACACTCTCATGTGGTCCCCATTAACTTCCTCCGACGTCCTCGCCTGCCTCGCCGCGTCGCAAATCACCACGCTGCGTCAAGGCGCGCTGGCCCCCGGCCAGGCTGATCCGCTCCCGGCCCTCATTGCCGACGTCACCGCCCGCGTCCGCGCGGAAATTCGCGGTGGCCGCCGCAACCGCGTCGAACGTGACTGCACGCTCCTGCCGCCTGAACTAAAACTCGCCGCCGCGCATCTCACCCTCGAATCCCTGCAAACCCGCCTGCCCGGCCTTGCGCTATCTGCTGACCAAATCCGCCTCGCCGCGGATGCGCGGACTCTTCTCGCCCGCGTCGCGCACGGCGAAGTTCCCATCACCGTCCCCGCGCAACCCGAAAGCGATCTCGAAGCCAACGCACAATTCGGCCTCGAAGTCCTCAGCCACCGCCGCCAACGCGTCACCGGTCGCAATCTCGCCGGTTTCTAAAGCAATTCCCGTTTCTCAATTTTAATTTTTCCCTCGAAATTTTTATGCCCAGCGTCCTCGAGCATCTGCAATCCGCCGTCGTACGCGAATTGCGCGAGCATCTCTGCCTCGCTGGTGCAGTCGTCGTCGCCCGTCGCGCGGCGGATCTCGACAGCCAGCTCGATGCCGCCATGCAATCCGCCCTCGGCCTCAGCCTCATCGTGCTCGACCCGCGCCCACGCAAAATTTCTCCCACCGCCCCCGGCCCGGTTTTTGTGGATATCGCGCTCACTGTCCGCGTTATCGAAAACCTCCTCGTCAACTCAACCGGCGCCAGCCTCCTCGCCGCCGCCGAGCGCGCTTCGCAAGTGCTGCATCTTTGGCCGCTCCCTGCGCCGTGTGCCGATGGCGTCCTCCGCCTGGCCGATACCGACCCGTGGACCCAACCGGGCAATCCGCAACGCGGCGCCGTCGCCCTCGATTTGCATTTCCTCGCCGCCGGCACCATCGCCGCTGCGGACTTGCGCTGAACTTTTATGAAAATCCGCCTCGGCCAGCTTGAGTTGGCGCGCGGCCTCGCCCATCGCGAGTCGCCGCACCACTTCTCCCTCGCCACCGCACGCGCCACGCAAATCGCCCCGGCCTTGCGGGCGCCGCTGGCGAGTGTGTTCGACCGCGGCAACGCCCACACCTCCGTCGCCTTCGCCATCACCCGCCGCCATGACAGTGTCGAGCGCGCCCTGCGCTTCGCCGCCACCCATCCACAAGCCCTCGCCTCCGCCACCGGCGGCCTGACTTTTATTAGCGAAGACGGCCCCGGCGAAGCCGAAATTTTTCTGCCTGACGCCGCTTTGCGCTCCGTGCGTTGCCTTCCCGCTGGTCTCGTCACCGACACCGAATACGAATTCATCGGCAGCGCCCTCACCTGCCAGCCCTCCACCTGAAATTTTCCCTACAACTTTTCGATTCTTAATTCGAAACTCAAAACCCAAAACTCGAAACCACCATGAGCACCCTTGCCCGCACCCGCCTTCGCCTCGCCGCCGACGCCGCCTCGTTCGATGCCCCGCTCGACGTCCTCCGCCGGGCCACGCCGCAATTCTGGCGCGGCAACGATCTCCAGTTCGAACTCGCGCTATTTTTTAATGGCGCGCTGCTCGACGTCTCCAATCTCGCCAGCCTCACCCTCGAAATTCGCCCGCTCGGTGCCAACGGCGCCGCGCCCGATCCGAGTTTCGCGCCGCTCATGGGTGCAACCGTCACCTCCTTTGACAACACCACCACCCTCGACACGTGGAATTCCGGCGCCCAGCAACATGCCGTCATCGCGTTCACCGCCACGCAAAGCAACATCGCCGCTGGCGCCGCCTGGCTTTCCATTTTCGCCATTACCAATGACAGTCCTGGTCGTGTAATTACACTTTGCGCCGGTCCGCTTCGTGTCCTTGAAGACGGTTCCGGCCTCGCCACGACGCCCACACCCACTGCCGACACTTTTTACACCGCTGCGGAAAGCGACGCCCGCTATGCGCCCATTGGCGCAGGCTCCGGCGCTTCGCCGGGTTCCACCAATCCGTTAATGGACGGCACGGCCGCACCCGGCACCGCCACTTCCTATTCGCGCGCCGATCACGTCCACCCCACCGACACTTCCCGCGCCCCGCTCGCTTCACCCGCGCTCTCCGGTTCACCCACTGCACCGACCGTTTCCTCTGCGTCCGACAGCACCACCAAAATTGCCACCACTGCTTTTGTCCAAGCTGCCATTTCCGCCGCCGGTGGCAGTGGTGGCGGAACTTGGGGTTCCATCACCGGCACTTTGTCGAGTCAATCTGACTTAAATACCGCGCTCTCCGCGAAAGCTTCACTCGCCTCACCCGCGCTCACCGGCACACCCACCGCGCCGACTGTTGGCACCGCCACCGATAGCACAACCAAGATCGCCACCACGGCCTTCGTCCAAGCCGCGCTCGTTGCCTACACTGCATCAATTACCAACGACGGCAGCGGCCATTATCTCTTCGGTGGTGGCAGTTATTATTCCTACCCCGGCCCGACCCGCGCGACGATGACGGTCAACGGCGCGTTTGCAGTTCAATCCACCTTTGAAACCGCCTTCGTCAACAACAACGCCTTCGGGGTCACCGACACCGGATGGAATGCCAACGTGATGTCCATCCAGGCGACCGCGACCGACAAGACCTCGGCCATTCGCATGTTGGATGAAAACACTTATGAAGTCGGCGCCATGGGACGTGGCGGTTCTGCGGTTGGTTATCCTTGGGCGAGTTATTCCTTCATGTCCACGTCGCCGTATTACGACCCAGCGACCGGCACCCCGCACGGCATCACCCCTGGTGGCATCGGCCTCGTCTGGGAAGGCAAGGATGCCAACATGTCCGCCTATCTCTACTACCGCCGGTTTGAAATCAATCCCGACGGCTCTTGCAATTTCGTGTTCCCTTACCACAGCACCGATTATTCCGGCAACGATGCTGGCGGCGCTGCGTTGGGATCCGCCTATCAACTGCAACTCAGCGGCCCCAACACTTCCGGCAATTGCTATATGAACTTGAAAAGCTTTGGCAATGGCAGTGCCGGCCAATGCGCCATCAACGTCAAAAACAACGCCGACCACTACATCAACCTGGCCATGATTGGCAGCTCATTCAGTACCCTCCAATCCATCGTGGCCAATTGCGCGATGCTGGCCACGGATGCTCCGTCCGGTTTGTTGGTGCAGGCACAGGATTCGGGTGGCGTGATCAAGTTTTACACGGGCGGCCTGGCGACCACGAACGAGCGCCTGCAAATTGATGCCTCCGGCAACTTCATCGCCTCCAACGTCGTGACCAGCGCACCGAGCGCGACGCTGGCCGACAGTCAGTATCAATTCTGCGTTTACGACAATTCCGGCACCGCCACCTTCCGCGTGCGTTATAAAGACGCCAGCGGCACCGTCAAAATCGGCGACCTGGCGCTGACCTAAACTTCCATTCAATTCTGTTAATCCTGCCCAAAACCAATTCCCTAAATTCTGTTAATTCTGTCAAAAAATCCTGCCTCGAAACCATCTCCCCATGAAACTTACCAACAAATCCGTCCTCCAACTCCGCGCCGCGCTTCTCTCCCTCGACGGCCTCGACAAATCTGTCGAAGTCAAAGGCCAGACCCAGCTCATCAAAAAACCCTTCAAGCTCGACGGCAAAACGCGCCTGAAAATCGCCCGCAACCTCCGCGCCACCGAAACCGCCTTCGAGGATTACGATTCCGCGCGCGTCGGCCTCGTGCGTGAGTTTTCCGCCGATGGCCAGCAGGTCGCGCCGGATAAGTTGCCCGAATTCACCCAGCGCTTGGAAGATCTCCTGGCCGATGAAGCCGATCTCGCCCTCGCACCCCTCGCCGAGGACGACCTCAATCTCGACGACAATGAAATTCCCCACGCCGCCCTCGCCTCCATCCTGCAACACCTGGTGGATATCAACGATGTATAGCCACCCAAGCATGCAGCCTCTGCCAACCATGAACCAACTCACTAGACACTAAAACACTTCCTCTATGAAACAATTCCATCACTACACCTCGGAGCTTTATCACCGCCCGTCCAAACTCGAATACACGGTCTTCGGATTTACGCTCGTTTTATTTTCCGTTCTGCTCGGCCTGCTCCTGCTGCTTCCAGGTTGCGCATCGCCCGCCCTGCCGGGCCAAACTCCCGCCGAGGTGAAACTCGATTCCGCCCAATCCCGTCAATTGAGCGCCGCCAGCGCCAGTGTCGAAGCTGCCAATCACGCCAACTCCGCCAACCCCGACGGCGCGCCAAAAGCCGCCGTCGCTGGTGAGCTTACCGTAGCGCAGGCCAATCTCCCCACGCCCACCGCGGAAGATTCCCGCGTTGCCCTCACCCGCGTGAACGCCGCGCTCTCGGGCCAATTGGCCGAGGCCCAAAAAGGTTGGGACACTGCCACCGCCCGCGCGCAAACACTCGATGCACAGATTACGACGTTGCAAAAACAAGTTGCCGCCGAGCGCGCCGCCGCCGCCGAAGCCCAGCACAAATCGACCGATCGCCTTTGCGTTATCGCTGCGTTGCTCGTGGGCGGCGCATTATTTCTCGTCGCAGCCCTTAGCCTCGCCGCCGGAATGTATTTCACTTTGACCAAATTGGAATATGGTGCGCTCGGCCTGGCGCTCGGCGGCGCGGTCGCATTTTTCGCCGCGACGCAAGTTGGCACCGCGCTCTTCAATCTCCTCGCCATCGTTGTCCTCATCGGCGGTGTGGCCGCGCTCGTTTACACTGTCTGGTCCGGTTTCAGTGGTGGCGCCGCCATTCAAACCAAAGCCAGCGGCTTCGATTCCGCGCTGGCCGCCATCCGCCACTTTGCGGGCGATGTCGCATCCGATGCCACCACCGGCGCGGAAAAACTCTGGCACTGGCTTGGCGTCGAATGGGACGCCGCGCACAAAGCCCTCGTCACCGACTGGCAAAAACTCGAGGCCGCATTCACCGCCAACTCCCAAAAATCCAATTGATTTTCCGCCATGGCCCTTTCCAACATCTGGACGCTCAAACGCAGCAGCGACGGCCTCGAGCAGTCGCTCGCCGCCTGGGGCGTTTCCGCCGCGCGGGTTATCCGCCGCACGCAACGGGCCGATTCGCTCGAAATCAAACTCTCCGAGGCAAAATTCGACGAGGCCGAATTGTTTCCGTTCTCGTATCATCCCTCCTCGATCATCCTCAAGCGTAGCGGCGTGCCGTGGTTCATCGGCTACGCCACCAAAACTCCGCGCATGGGCCGTCCCAGTGCCGAAGGCGTGAGTTACACTTTTGAAAACGCCTGGTGGTGGCTCGAACACACTCCCTACACCCAGGCATGGATGTTTACTGGCGGTGTCGATTACCACAATACGGGTGGCTATCTCGGTTGGACGCCGCCAGGCGGCTCGCCTCCCGGCACCATTAACATCACCAATCTCATTCTCGGAATTGATGTCGGGGGCAACGCGCAAACCACCGGCTGGCAAATCATCCAGGCACTCGGCTGCTGCCAATCGGCCATCACCGGCATCGGCGGCGCGAATCCGCTCCAGATCGGTTATGTTTTCCCCGGAGTCGCAGCTCCGGCGGAGGCCGCCCGCGACCTCACTTGTGCCGAAGTCATTCGCCGCATGCTGCGCTGGCATCCGAATTGCGTGACGTGGTGGGATTACACCGCGACCGTTTCCGGCAATCCCTGTCCCGCGCTGTATATCAAGCCGCGCTCCGAACTCACTTCTGTTTCCTTTGCGTGCGCCGGAGCGCCTGCCAGTAAAATCAATATCGCCGCGCGGCCCGACCTGGTGCCGCCGGTCGTCGTCATCAATTACGAAATTATCTCGCAAAACAACGATCAAGACCAGCGCTCGGTGACCATTGACCAATATCCCTCCGGCACGCCCACGCTGCAACCCGGCGGCATCATGCTCACGATGGACTTGCAGGGCGAAAAAACCACCTACCTGCGCCAATACCTCAAAACTACCCCCATCAATTGCAACATTCTGGATTGGTGGAGGGAGCGCCTGCCCTGGCTCAACGACGCAAACATCTCCAACCTCTTCGCTTCGGCCAACCCCACGGGCGCGAATCCTTCCAGCACCAACGGTGGCACCGCCATTCCGATTTTCCCCGACGGCGGCGCGGACTCCTCCAATCCCAACGACGGCACCGATTTGGCCAGCGGGTCGACCGACAGTGGCACCGTGTGGCCCAATATGCTCCTCGAAGGCGACATCCCCAATTGGATCAATGGCAACGCCCAAATGGCGCTCGTACAATTGATGGTCAATTATGATGTGAACATGGGCAACGATGCCAACGGCAATCCCGTCATCGAGCACCATTTGAACGAAGCTATTTTTGTCAAAGTATTAAGCACAGATTTGAACACCGGGTGGTATAACCAACTCACTGGCGTCTATCTCGGCGAACCCGTGCCGACGGGTCTCGCGCAGTCTTACTACGATGCTTTGTCCACGCTGCAATACGAAGGCAGTTGGGAAATCACCGAACCGGAATGCGGCACCGCGGGCGGCCCGTATCTCGGTAATGGGTTAAATCTCACCGGTGGCTTGAGCGCTTGGGCGTCCATGAATGCCACCATCTTTGAAACGACGGAAGATATCGGCACCGGCAAAACGCTGCTGCGCTTCGGCCCCGTTGAATATCTTTCCCCGAAAGACTGGCTTGCGCTCCTGCGCTTTCAACGCGACCGCACCACGGGCGACCGCCAGGCGCGCGTCAATGGGCTGCTGACCAATGCGCAAAAACCAGTCGGCGGCTCCGGCCGACACGACCGCGGCGGCTCGGGCAGCAAAGCCCCGCCTTCGCGCGATGTTTGGGTTGGCACCCCCACCGGCGGCAACCCGGGCGCATACAAAATCACCATGGCTCCGGCCCAACTCGACAGCGCCGCCGTCTCCGCGCTCATCACCAATGCCGCAAATTTGACTATCGAAGCCCGTCTCATCTCCGGCATCTGCGTCGGCGGCGTCACCAAATCCATGCTCGTCCTCTGTAGCGAACCATTCTGAGTGTTTTCAGACAGAATTAACAGAATTTGTATAATTATTTTCGGCCGAATTTTGTTAATTCTGTCAAAAACTACCCTCCAATGACTACTCCCATCTGGATCGGTCTCGCTGGTTGCCCGAGCGCAACCGTCTCCGCCGAATTAAACATCGGCGTGCCGTTTCTCGTGGGCTTTATGGAGTTCGACAGTCTCACCGTGCCGCCCAATGTTTACCGCAATTATCAAACCAGCGGCGGTGGATGGACGTGGAAGCGCACATCGCCCGGCCATCCGAACTGGACGATTCAAGGCGTGGATGCGGGCGTGGCCACTTACGGTTTTGATGTGACGACCGGCAGCGTTAGTTCAGGCAATGACTCCACCATTACCGACACAAACGATTCCAACGTCACACACTCGGGCGTCACCAGTTCGACGTGCGTGGCCTACAATGGCAGTCTGTTATATTACGGCGTGGGCGCGACGACGCCGAGCGCGGATGGACTGAATGGCACGAGCATCAATGACCCGATGGTGCCCACGGCCATCTTCGGCACCGGGGCGGAGTTTCAAGTTGGCGTGACGGTGAACAGCCAGACCTCGTTGACGCTCACGCAAACGGCGCAAAGCGCGAGCAACGGTGTCGGCGGCACGGATTCGGTGACGGCGGGCGCGTTGACTTTTGAGCTGATCAATCAAGATCTGGAATCCGATGCCATCACGCGGTTTCTGGCGGGGGCCACGCCCAGTGCCGCCGGGCCTTATGGGCCGACGATTGCGGACATCTTCTCGAATGGCATTTTCGGCCTGCAAGAAGATCGCGCGGCCACGGCGGGGTTGGTGCAATTCGGTTATCAAAATGGCACCTACCAACTGAATGTCTCGAATATCATCCCCGGCATCAGCTACCACTACGTCGTCGTCTGGGAAAGCCGGGATGCGATTGGCGACGGCACGGGCGACACGTCCGGCTATGGCTCGACCTGGACGAACTCCGACGCCCAAAGCGGCGACTTCACACCCACCGGCATAACTTTCAACGTCATGGGATTAGCTATTCCCATCCATGCGGGAAAACAAACCCGCATCAAATCCCTCGCCATCACGCCGAACTGATTATTTTCCGTTCACTGCGCCAAGGGCACGAATTCCTGTTTGCCTTCGGCATCCACAACGACCACGCCGACGGGCTTGCCGTTGGAATCGTACAGAATTCGTCCCGATTTTCCCGTGCCGCTGGTGATGGTCGCAGGCGCGGAGGCAATCGGAGCCGCCACTAGTGCGGGAGCCGCAGCCGGCGCAGGCGGGGAATAAACCACCACGGTTTGCGGCGCGGGCTGCGAGTAATAAACCACGGGTGGCGACGTGTATACCACCGGAGGGGAATAAATATAATTGGGGCCGCCGAAGGCGTCGTAAATCAACGCGCTGCCGATGCCCACACCCAGACCCCAGCCCAAACCGCGGCCAAATGAAGGCCCGAAGCCCCGGCCGCCAAAACGTTGCGCATGCGCCGTGGTGGGCATAAGGCCAGCCAGCAACACCAGCGCCAATAAAAGAGCACCCATGGAAAACCCGGGGCGCAGGCGGCGGGAAGTTGGCAGAGCGATGGTCGAAGTATTCATAATGAATAGTGTACTTCAACAACCGCAGCGCGTCAAGGTTCCCCGGCTCGATAATATTTTTAATTGCGAAAATGTTACGGCATAAAATGACGGCATAAAATGTCCAAAGGCGAGATTGGTTGCGGAACGGGAATATTGCGCCCAGCTTTCCGCTTGCGGGGGAGGCGGGTGGCGGCTTGGATAAGGATAATCGGCGGCGGGCATTGGGCCGCATATTCCGCGCCGACGCACCCCTACCCATGAAATCCATGATCCTTTCCTCGTTGTTGGCTTTGCTCGCGGGCGCGATCTACGCCCAGAACTCCGCCCCCGCTCCTGCGCCCGCGCCGGACGCCACCGTGGGCGCCGACGGCAAGATGCTCTCCCATGTTTATAATTGGGACAAAATGATAGTAACGCCCAGACCCAACGGCGTGCGGCGGGATGTGTTTGACGCGCCCACCGCGACGCTGACCAAGCTGCATTGCCACATTTCGACGCTCAACCCCGGCGAGCGCAGCGGCGCGCCAAGCCTGCATGTGCAGGAGGAGGTCATCATCGTCAAGGAAGGGACGGTCGAAGCAACATATGACGGCAAGTCCGTGACTTCCGGGCCGGGGTCGGTGATTTATTTTGCCGCAGGGGCGACGACCGCGCTGCACAACCCGGGCACGACCCCGGCGACGTACATCGTGCTCAATTATTTTCCGCCCGGCGCGCCGCAGCCAGCGGCGGCGACGGCACCCGCGCCTGCCACCACCAAGCCGTGAACGGACGGCTCGGAGAGCCGTCCCTACCGCAAAATAACCACCGTGCGTTATTGCTGCAGAATCCGTCATGAGATTTTGTTTAATATATTTTATCATCATGCCGCTGGCCTTGGCAGGGGCGCTGCCGACGATTTACCGCCACGGCACGGCGGTAGAATGGCCCACCACGGCGGGGGGCAACGGGCATTTCTTTGAAGCCGTGGAAACGCCAGGGGGAATCACTTGGGAAGCGGCTGAGACTTACGCGCGGCTGCATGGTGGATACCTCGCCATCGTCCGCTCCGCTGCGGAAAACCAATTTCTGTTTCATCTTATTGATGATCCCAAATATTGGGTAGGGGATGCGCCCTATGATGACCGGAATCTCGGCCCATGGCTCGGGGGCCACCGATTGCCGGGAGCGGCGACACCGGACAAGGATTGGGTTTGGACGCACACCAACACGCCAATCACCTACACCAACTGGGCGCCGACCGAACCGGACGACGGTTATGGCGATGACACTGAAAATCACCTGCAATTTTTCAGTTTAGATCCGAGCCTGCGCCAAGCCACATGGAACGACATCGGAGATCGGTATCCCTTGCACGGCTTGGTGGTCGAATATGAATCGCGCCCGCAAGGCGGGTATGCGGGGGCGGCTTCCCTCATGTTGCCTGCGAATGAATTGCCGAATTTGCAAGTGCCGCTGCTTATTGCTTCGTCTTTTGCGGCGTTGTTATTTCTGGCGGGTATTTGGATTTACTTGTTTCGCAGGCCGCGCGAAGAAAAAACGAGCAGCGATGAATTAAACGCACGCGGGGAGAAATCCGACGGAAAAGGCGAGTGGTGATGGAACAGTTTGCCGAGGAAAGACGAAGACGGGCGCAGCAAGACTGCGCCCCTACAAGAAAAACCACGATATCAGCGGGCGGCCTTGGGGGGAGTTTTGATTTTGGCGGTTTCGGCTGGCGGCGCTACTGCGGGCGGCAGGAATTTGGAAAAGCTGTAGGCGATGATGAAAATTCCCGCAGGGAGGGCGTGGAGGATGAGGCGCTTGAGCGTGACGAAGACGAGGTCCTCAAGCGGGAGCGGAGAGATGGTGTAGGCGAGCAGATACGCGGCGAGTTGCGCGAGGAGCAAAAACAACAGTACGAGCGCGGCGGCCGAGGGGCGCGTGACCAGGCCGACGCATAACGCGCCGAGCGCGAGCGGCCAGACAAAATTGCTGTCGGCATCGTTGAACATCCACGAGTAGAAGCGACCAAGCAAGTACGGCAGGCGGTTGAGATTGCCCAGGATGTTGGCGAGGTTGAGGTGCGCAGGGTAATTTTCGTCGATGTGCGGAAGGGAGTGGCGGAAAATAATCCACGGCAACACCAGCAGCAACGCGGCGAGGGCGGGCCAGGCGAATTCGCGGAGGAATTGGGCGCGCGGGCGCGCGAAGGCGCCGAAGGCCGCGGCGGCGACGAGGTTGATGACGGCGAGCGCGAGGCCTTCGTTTTTTGTGAACAGGCAGGCCGCGCTGAAAATGGCGGCGAGCCACGCGTCGCCACGCGCGCCGTCCATGATCCAGCGGACGAGGTATAAAATGCTCGCGGCGTAAAATATCGCGAGCGGCATATCGGCGGTGCCCTGCCCGGCCCAACGCAAAACCATCGGCGCACTTACCGCGATGGCGGCCACGGCGGCAGTCGCATTGCGCGGGAGCAACGGACGCACGGCGGCGTACATGAACACGGCATAGCATCCATACAGGAAGAGCACATCGAGCTTGCCCAAGGTGTCGTCCACCGAGCCGAGGGCGGCGTAATAACCGGCAGTCAAAAACGGCAGGAGCAAAGGATAATCGAGATGGGAAAAGCCGAGGGATTGATCGCGAAAATAATCGTCGAGATGGGGAATCGCCGCGGAGGTAAGCGCCTTGGCTTTGTAGCCCCAGGTGGAGACGGCGTCCCACTCAATGAGCGGATATTTGAGCGCGAGCCAAGCGACGGTG
>DATHOB010000303.1:0-4511 GCA_035485355.1 Opitutales bacterium
CCATTCACTTAATGAACGCCAAGGAGCGCGACGCCCTGCCCGAAATTCACCAAATCTGGATCGACATCGGCGCGAAGGACCGCAAGGAGGCCCTCAAGCGCGTCCGCCTGGGCGACCCGGCCGTGTATGATGTCGGCTTTGAATTGCTGCAAGGCAGCGTCGGCGCCGCGCGCGCGTTTGACAACAAGGCCGGTTGCTACGTCGTCGCGGAAACTCTCCGTCGCCTTTCCGAACATCGCAAAAAACTAAAAGCCAAAGTCGTCACCGTCGCGACCACCCAGGAGGAAATCGGCACCCGCGGCGCCATCACCGCCGGATACGCCGTCAATCCCGACATCGCCATCGCGGTGGACGTCTCCCACGCGACCGACGCTCCCGACTCCGACCACAAACGCTTCGGTGAATACACTCTCGGCGGCGGCCCCATCATCGCGCGCGGCCCCAATATTAACCCGCTCGTGTTCGACCGCCTCGTCGCCTGCGCCGAGCAGAATAAAATTCCCTACCAAATCGAAACGGAATCCATGCCCACCGGCACCGACGCCCGCGCGCTGCAAATGGCCCGCTCGGGCGTGGCCACCGGCCTCGTCGGCATTCCCCTGCGCTATATGCACACGCCCTCCGAAGTCGTGGACCTCGAGGACATTGAAAAATGCGTCCGCCTGCTCGAAGCCTTCGCCCGCAGCCTCCAACCCGGCGAGAAAATGCATTTTTAATCTGTTTGTCCAGCGCGGCATCCAGAACCCATCTTAAATTCGATGAATGGGCCTAGAGCCTATTTCAAATTCGATGAATGGGCCGTCGCAAGCGGCGCCCCTACAATTTTTTCTCGCATCTCGGATGGCGGCTGTAGGGGCGTCGCTTGCGACGGCCCTTGTCATTTGCATAAAATCGAATTTGAGACAGTATCAAACTGCCAGGGCTGGCTGAGCACGTCGGTATCAAGCAGGTATTTCACCGTTTTCTCCGACGAGGGAATTCGCGTCGGCGTGGCGGCAAATCATTCATAGGCACCGGGCATTGCTTGAGAATTTCCAGCCAGTTCGGTTTGGCCGCAATACGGCGAAAAACAAAGGCATCCTCCTCGGCGTCAAAATTCGCCTCGAAGCGCTCTCCCGGTTTGGCGGGGCCTAGCGCCATGGGCAGGGTCAAATGACGCTTGTTGTCTAAGATCACGATCATGATGGTAAGCCAAAATGTGCTTGTTCACTAGCGTTCGGGCAGTGTGGCAGTGCTTGCCTTCGAAGTAAGTTTGGAAACGGCCTTCCATAGTTCCTGGATTCCCTCAGATTCTGGATGCGCCATGTAACGGCTTAAATGAGGCACGCCAAAAACTAGGCGCTTTCGATCCTCAATTATGGCATTAAAGCTTTTGATTTCCCAATCACCATGTTTGGCAGAATAGGTCTTCCAGTCTGTAAGCGAAGTGCGGTATGTCTCCCAGATAAATGAGAACGGGGAGGGTCCAGAATTTCCAAAGACAATCAATATCTCCGGATCAACAACGCGCAAAAACTTCTTATGCACCTCCCAGCAATAAGTAGCTTCTTTTTCATATCCTGAATCCCCTGCAGTATGACTGCTGAAAAAGATCAGATTGGTGGTAAATACATCTTTGAGTGGAACTAATGAATTCTCAAAGAGCTTGCCGATGCTTTTTTGAAGCTTGGACTGCCCTGCTCCTGGCCCCCAGTCCGCCGCAATATAGTTATTTCCTTTTTTGGTTTCCTGCTCATCAAGATCAGCCGAGATTTTAATATCATTATCTCCCCCTGTGCCCCGGGGATTATGTCCCATCAGATAAAGCGGGCCTTTTCGAAATGTTGCGGAAGGTGAGTAAACAACTCTTCCGTGCTCATTAACTCGCTCTCCCAAATATGAACGGGCGATTTCTGTAAGAGTCATAATGGCAATTAAATTTGGCCACGGCCTTATAAATGTCAACATTCATAATTTTCGCTATATACAATTGAAAAATTTCAGGCTTTCATGATAAAATCTCGCGTGCGATTATTTTCGTGTTAGCATCATCCGCTTAAAGCAGGTCGCTGCACTTTCCATGCGTGCCATTATCTTTTTTGTCCCTCGGCATTTGATTTTTTTGATGGCCTTTGCCTTTGCCATCCTGAGTAGCCAGGTGCAGGCCCAATTCAATTACACGACCAACAACGGCAACATAACTATAACCGGCTACACCGGACCTAACGGAGCGGTGACAATTCCCAGCACGATTCTTGTCAACGGCGTTAACCTGCCTGTTACCAGCATTGGGGCGGGTGCGTTCGAATCTCACGTCAGTCTAATTAGCGTCACAATCCCAAATAGCGTCACTACCATCGGTAACTTTGCTTTTGCAGCTTGCTTCGAATTAAGCAGTGTCTCCATTGGCAATGGCGTCACCAGTATTGGGGCAAATGCATTTGAAGATTGCGACTGGCTGACCAGCGTCACGATTTCCAGCAATGTCACTAACATAGGAGAAGGAGCGTTCACAGGCTGTTCCGGTTTGATTGTAATAAACGTAGACCCAAGCAATCCTAACTACAGTAGCATTGGTGGTGCCTTGTTCGACCATAGTCAAACCACACTCATCGCATACCCGGGAGTTGGAACGTCCTACACGATTCCCAATGGCGTCACCAACATTGAGGCATATGCGTTCTTCGATTGCCCTCATCTGACCAGCGTCGTATTCCCAAACAGCGTTACCACCATTGGAAGCGAGGCATTCGCGAACACTGGCCTCACAAGTGTAACGATCCCCGCCAGCGTCACCAGTATCGGAGAATATGCGTTCCAAGACCTCAGTGACGGAACATTTCCAACCAACCCCAGTCTAACCAGCGTTTATTTCATGGGTAACGCTCCCAGTGCTGATTCGACAGTGTTTGACAGTGACAGTAATGCAACGGTCTATTATTTGACGGGCACCGTCGGCTGGAGTTCCACTTTTGTTGGTCTTCCGACTATGCTGATGAGCAAGCCGTCCATCAGCACACCACCAGCCAGCGCACTAGTGGTTTCAGGGGCGAATGCCTCTTTCAATGTCGCGGCCAGTGTTAATCCTGTGCCGATTACATACCAATGGCAGGTTTCGACGGATGGCGGTAATACTTGGAATAATGTCAGCGGCAGCACCTATTCAGGAGCCATAACGCCGACGCTGACAATCACCAACGCTGCCACAACTCAGTTGGGCTTCCAGTATCAAGCGGTCCTTACCAATTACGCGGGATCAATCACGACTACGCCAGTCCCATTGGTGGTTGGCACTTCCACAGCCAAACTCTCCTGGCTCCAAAATAATTTTACTTCCACCCAGTTGGGAAATCCTAACATCGTTGCCGATTCGGTGGCGCCCGCTGGCGACGGCATCCCGAATCTGCTCAAATATGCCTTTAACCTGCAACCGTTCGTCAATGAGCAATCCTCATTGCCCCAGCCCACGGCGAGCGGTGGCAATTTGACCCTAACGTTCCCGACCCCGCAATCTGATTTAACTTACACTGTCGAGGCCAGCCCGGATTTGATCAATTGGAGCACGACCGGCGTGATGGTTCAAACCAACGGCACACAAGAGACAGCAAGTTATCCAATTTCACCGAGCACATCAACTTTCCTGCACGTCGTTGTGGCACCGTCTCCATAGGGCAACAAGCAGCCAGGGCCAAAAAAGGCGTCAGGATTTAAGTATTTCAGCAAGGTTAGAGCATTGATACCTATTTCCGCTTCCGCAGCAAATGCAACCCGAGCTCGCGCAGCTCTGGCCATTCCTCGAATTTCACTGCGCGCAGGAGTATCAGATAAAAAACCACCGCGAGCGGAATTAAGCCGAATATCGCGGCCAGGTCGCTCGCCCGCGTATGCAGCAGCCAGGTGATCCGCGTGTCGCCGAATGCGGATTGCAACCCCCACCATGCCGCTAGGGCAAACACGAGCATGCCCGTGCCGGCAATTCCGATGCCCGCCACGGCCCGGCCAATCGGCGGGCGCGCCAGAGGAGTGCCGCGTTTGACCGCCAGATGCTGCAGCATGAAACATTGGAAAATGGACGAAATCAAATTGGCCAGCGCCAATCCGCACGTGCCCAGGGGAATCATGAAAATCAGCGTCAGCGCGATGTTCAGGAAAAAATCCACCTTCGCCACATAGACCGGCGTGCCCATGTCCTTCTGCGCGTAAAATCCGCGCACGGCCAGCGACGCCAGCGAGAAAAACGGGATGCTCAACGCGCTGATGGCAATCACCGGCGCGATTTCCGCCACCGACGAATCGTCAAATTTTCCGTGCTCAAACAGCACCCGCACAATCGGCACCCGTAGCGCGACGAGGCCCAACGCCGCCGGCACGGTGATCGCCAGAATCAACCGCAAACCCTGCGCATACGCCCGGCCCATGCCGGTGCGGTCGTCCTGCGCCGCGAGCATGGCGATGCGCGGAAACAGCACCGTGGAGACCGCAATCGTAAACATCCCCAGCGGCAATTCCATCAAGCGCTGGGAGTAGTAGAG
>DATHOB010000304.1:0-5300 GCA_035485355.1 Opitutales bacterium
AAATCGTCGGCAGTGACCAAGCCAGCGTTCGCGCCCGTGCCATGCGTGGTGTCCTGTACGAACTTCGCCGAACCGTCCGCCCAGCTGTCAGGAACGCCGACGCCTTTGTCATCCGTTACGTTGGCAGAATCCACGGCATAATCCACCAAGTTGCCGTTGGACAGGTGCCAGCCTTTGGAATCCTGCGGGTGGTTCAAGCGATAACCCAGCGCAATCGCCGAGAAAATCAACAATGCGCCAATTTGGATGATATTAATTGCCAAATTTACCCCCGTCGTGCCACCCACGCCGCGATACGCGATGTAAGAGACGAAGATGGAAAACACGATGCAGAACAGAATCATTTCCAGAGGGCTGTTATAAACACTGCTGAAAGTGTCGGGAAACAGCACCCCGGAGAGATATCCGACCAGAAGTGCGGTGACGCCTACCATCAGACCGGGATAAACCCAGTAGTACAAGTGACTCGCCCAACCAGTGACAAACTTGGCGATCCGAGCGAACTTGTAGGCGTGGGTTTTGGCGAGAAACGCCTGTTCCGCGTAAAAATACGAAGAGCCGGCGCCAGGATAGAGCTTGGAGAGCTCAGCATAGCACACTGCCGTGGCCAAACAGAGCAGCAGTGCGAGCACAATGCCCATCCACATGGCTTGGCCAGCCATGGGAGCTCCATAGGTTGCTTGCTCCTGGAATGTTAGCCAAAGGAAGGCGCCGGGAGCAATCAGCGCCATGGCATTACTGGTAAGTCCCGTGAGGCCCAGTGTGGGCTTCATGGAGGGACCAGTGGGTGTTGTTGTATCGGCCATGGTAGTGTCAGTTTATGGGTTGGTGAGATGGAACGCTAAAACCGCTGTCAGTTTGTCATTCCAAGATGGTTTGAGATTAAATTTCCCCCAAGACTTAGCACCTTCCATGCCACGATTATACGAAATTTTCATATCTTTTTGTTATTCTTTAGCTTTTACATAATAGTTTAATTATAAATGTTTTATGAATTTTAATGTTATCTTAATCCGAGAACTTAGTGGTTAATTTTAATGCACGATAAATATATTTCCTTAAATGATTTCTTTTAATTCAAAACTCTCTCAAAAAAGCCAAATCTTCTCGATTTTGACCGTTCGGCCGGTGCAAGGCTTTTGCTTGCGCGACGGGGCTTGGTGTCTATTTATGCCTCATGCGCATCCGCTACGCCCGCCTTACCACACCCGGCCCAGTCCGGCCCAATAATGAGGACTGGATAGATTTCTGGGAATCACCCGACCCGCTCGTGCGGGATAAGCAGGGTAGTGTCGCGCTTTTGGCCGATGGCGTGGGTGGCCTCGGTCATGGTGAAGTAGCCAGCAAACTCGCCATTGAGGAGGCGCTCACAGTATTTAAGGAAGCGCCGGTCGAAACGGTGCCCGCAACGCTTTTGCGGCAAATGTTCAACCGGGCGTGCGCCAAAGTTCATGACACCGCCTTGTCCCAACGACTTGGCAACATGGCCACAACCCTGGTAGTTTCCATCATTCGCAACCGTGTGGCCCACATTGCCCATGTGGGCGACAGCCGCGCCTACCTCATCCGCTCCAATACCATACAGCGACTGACCAAAGACCACGTTGCCACTGCGTTGCCGGTTAAGTTGGGGCTAATGCTCGAGCGCCAAGCCATGGCCAGCCCCCAGCGCAGCCAGCTCACGCGCAATCTGGGTGTCGACCCGGTGTGCATGCCCGATTTCACCAGCGTGGAAATCCAGCACGGCGATTTCATCCTGCACTGCACAGACGGTTTGCACGCCTTTGTGCTCGATGACGAAATTTGCAACATCGTTTCCAAGAACCACCCCTTCGACGCTTGTAAAAAACTTTCCGAGCAGGCGGAAAAACGCGGCTCCGACGACAATCTTTCCCTGCAATTGCTGCAAATCAACGACTTCGAAACCGTCGCCAAAAAGAAGGCTGCCGACCCCACCCAAAAAGCGGCGAGCGCCACGGGGGATATGTCCGTCGGCCAGTTGTTGGATGGCCGCTTTGAACTTACCGACCTCATCGCGCGCAGCAACATGGCTTCCATCTTCCGTGCCGATGATCGTCAAAACGGCCAAAGCGTCGCGGTCAAAGTACCCCTCATGGCCTTGGAAAGCGACATTGCTGGATTTGATCGATTCAAGCGCGAGGAGGAAATCGGATTGAAGCTAAACAATCCTTCCATCCTCAAATTCATTAAAGTCGAAAACAAAAGCCGGCCCTACATCGTGATGGAGTTTCTCGAAGGCGAGACACTCAATGATTACATGAAGCGTCTCAAAGTTTTGCCCGAGCCGGAAGCAGCTAAAATCACGGCGCGCATTTGCGAGGCCCTTGAATACATGCACAAACAGGGCATCACCCACCGCGACCTCAAACCCCACAACGTCATGCTTTGCCGCGATGGCTCCATCCGCCTCATGGACTTCGGCATTGCGCGGGCGGAAGGTGCGCGTCGGCTCACCTTTGTCGGCTTCTCGCCCGTCATGGGCACGCCCGATTATATGTCGCCGGAGCAAGTCAAAGGCAAACGCGGCGATCACCGCAGCGACTTGTACAGCCTCGGCGCCATGCTCTACGAAATGGTCACCGGCTCAACGCCTTTCCAAGGCGAAAGTCCCTATGTGGTCATGAATGCGCGCGTCACCGGCGACCCCGAAGCTCCACGAAAACTCAATCACCAACTCACACCGGTGATGGAAGAAATCATCCTGCACGCCCTCGAACGCGACCCGGCCAAACGCTATGGCGACGCCGCCGAGATGCGCCGCGAATTGGATAATTACGAATCCGTTGTGCTCACCAACCGCTACGAGCGCCTCCGCGCGCCGCAACCATGGAGCAACACACGCCGCATGGCTCCCATTATTATCGGCATCATTGCGCTGTGGATATTGTCTTTCTTTGGCTTGTGGTGGTTCTTAAAGGGCAAACATTGAAAGGGGGGGGGCTAATAATGGCCGTTCGCCAAACTTGATCCCGGATGAATTTCGCGAATACCTTCAACCCGACGCCACAAACCTCGGCGGGCAAAGCCAGCATACTGGCTTGAATGCCTTGACTTAATCCCCTTGAGTGCCGCGATGATTCGGCGTCTTGCGTATCAGATTTTGTGGTTAGCGGCTCTGGCATTGGTGGGTTGCCAAACCCAGCCCACGGAAGTGCAGTCGGCGAACGTTCCTTTAGTGGATGGTCGATTTCTCATTTCCGCCCAAATCAACGGCCAACCGGCCAAACTCGCCCTAGATACTGGTTCAAGTGTGCCACTGCTTTATGATGCAGCCGCCAAACGGCTGGGTTTGAAGATCACCGCGCCCGACCCCCGCATCAAACCCGCTCCGGGCCGGGTCATTCTTGGATGGACCGAGCCGTGTGAAATCGAAATTTTTGGTCGCTACCAGCGCGGCGACTTCAACATCCTCAATTCGCAAAACGGAACCATGCATGATATTGACGGACTGGTTGCATGGCCCAGTTTCCGAGATCTCGTACTCATTTTCGATGCTCAAAAAAATTCTGCCCAAGTTGCAGAGTCGCCGCCTGACGGTCTTGATGCCTGGGTAAAACTCTCCTTGCTCAAGGATTACCCTATCCTGGCCATGCAAGTAACGACTCAAGATGGCCAAACGGGGAAAATCTGTGTGGACACCGGTGATTTCACCGGCATTCATTTGCCCCCGGAACAATGGCGCGCCTGGCGAGCCGCCCACCCGAACGCGCCCGTCACTCTCGCTGCCGGCTACTTGCCCGGCACCGGTTTGCACATTGGCGAAATCTGCTGGGCGGACGAAATCACTCTGGGCCCGCTTCACTTTACCGATGTACCTGTCGAGGAAGCCACGGTGACCCACACCAGTTCGGGTGGCGAGGGCTACTTTGGTACTCTTGGTTTATATGCCCTCTCACGCATGAATCTCGTGGTGGATGGTAAAAACGCGCTCGTTTACGCCCAACCCGTCGAAAGCCGAGCTAAACCATTTATTCATAATCAAGTTGGCGCAGTGTTTTTACCCGCAGATTTAAATGGCGGACCCAATATCGGCCACGTGCTGGCCAACGGCCCCGCGGCGCAAGCCGGCATTCGTGACGGCGATGTGCTTTTGCAAGTCAACGGCAATGACGCCCAGTTGCACTTCGGCTCGGGTGCGGTAGGAGACAAATTTACCGGCCAACGCCCGGGAACCAAACTCGACTTGACGCTCCAGCGGGACGGCCAGGAATTCCATGCCATTGTCACCCTGCGGGATTTGATTGGGCCCGGTGTTGGCCCATCCCACCCCTGATATAGTTAGCAAAACAAAGGCGCGAAGCGCGCAAAGAATATTTCTCCGCTCACTTCGCGCCTTGGCGCTAAATATTTTATATCTAAGTTCTATTCGAGCACATAGCTCTCAAGCCGGCGTGCAACTTGCGAACGCACGAACGAGACGAACTTGGGCACGCCGTTTTCGAAGGGTACTTTCACTTCGCCCTGAATAAGCGGCTGCGCGTACTTGGTGTATTGGAAGTTCAGGCTCAGGCCGTCGTCGTTGATCCACGTCGGCGGGAATGGTTTGGTGCCAGCCGTAACATCGGCAATTTCGGTCAGGCCCGTTTCGCAAGTGTAATGGTCGCCATCGCCACGCACGAGAATGACCATTTTGCCCGATTCGCCAGCGACTGCCGCACGTACTGCTGCTTGTCCGCAAAGATAGGCTTCATCATTGTCCGTTTGTGAACCGCAATGGGCGGCGACGCGTTGCGTCAAGCCCAGCTTGGCCGCGCGGGCACGCACGCCAAGTTGTTGTTCGAGGAGCAGGCGCAAATATTCGCCAGCATGGCCGAATGTCGGTTGGCCATAGGCGTCCTTGGCATTGCCCGCGCCAATGTAATTGCCATTGGCATCCACGACGCCTTCACCCACGACCACCATGCAAAAACGCTGACGTTTGAGGGTGGCTTGCACGGCTTCCGTGAAACGCTCGGGAATAAACGGCGCCTCGGGCAAAACCAACAAATGGGGTGGATCGTCCAATTGATTCTTACGCTTAGCCAGCGCTGCAGCAGCGGCAATCCAGCCGGAATTCCGACCACCGACCTCTAGAATCGACACAAAATCATGGTTGCTGGCGCTTTCATGCTCAATCGCCAACTCACGCACTGCCGTGGCGACAAACTTGGCCGCGCTGCCGTATCCGGGACAATGGTCGGTCACTGAAAGGGTGTTGGCAAAAGATTTCGGAATACCGATGACCCGCAAAGCGTAGCCCTTTGTCGTGGCCAAGTTGTGCACCTTGGCGGCAAGGGTCA
>DATHOB010000305.1:0-3718 GCA_035485355.1 Opitutales bacterium
GTGTTATCGAAGTGTGGTAAAAAGAAAAGCCGTTTCCCCGTGAGGGAAAACGGCTTTTCCGAAGACACTGGGCGATTACATGCTGTAGGTAATCGTGCCGAGCGACGCGGACGAGAGCGTGACCTGGCTCTGCGACGTGACGAAGGTCAGACCCGTGTAAACTTCGTCGACCACCGGCGTGACGCCGTGAACATAGAAGTCCGTGCCCGTGCCGACGATGTCGGTATAGAGGGCTTGGGTGAGGCCTTTATCCATCATATACGTCTGGCCGGCGCTGGCGATGATGCGCAGGTTGTTCGTCACGGCCTTGAGGCGGGACTGTTGACGAACTTTGGCGAACGCGGGAATGGCCATCGCGGCCAGGAGGCCGATGATAACCACGACGATCATAATTTCAACTAGGGTGAATCCCTTACGAGCTTTTTTATTATTCATAATATTCCTATAGGATTTGATGTTTAAGCATCCGGCCAGAGCGGCTGGACGAGCGGAATATAGTCGAAAATATTGCCAATGCCAAGGATAAATATTTTTTCAATGTTTTTTAACATTTTTCCTATTCATTGTAGCGCAATGACTTAGAGAATTGTTCCGCGATGGAACACATCAGGTAAATCCTGTAGGAGGAACAAAAAGCGGGTTGGTTGCGATACGAGTAGTGTCACAAATTGTAGGTAATGGTACCTAGGGATTGGGATGAGAACATGATCTGGCTACGGATATTTTCCGGCACAAAAAAGCCGCCTTTCCCAAAAGGGAAAAGCGGCCTTCTGTCGCGTGGCGGTGCCACGCGCACTCAGGCACTGCTTACATGCTGTAAGTGATGTTGCCGAGGGAGGCAGACGACAGCGTAACCTGGCTCTGCGAGGTAACGAACGTCAGGCCGGTGTAGTCTTCATCAACCACGGGAGTGACACCGTGAACGTAGAAGTCCGTACCCGTGCCGACGATATCGGTGTACAGGGCCTGGGTGAGGCCTTTGTCCATCATATAGGTTTGGCCAGCGCTGGCGATGATGCGCAGATTATTGGTCACGGCTTTGAGGCGTGACTGCTGGCGCACTTTGGCGAACGCGGGAATGGCCATCGCGGCCAGAAGGCCGATGATGACCACGACGATCATGATTTCAACGAGGGTGAAGCCTCGGCGGTTATTGTGTTTCTTCATAATGATGATGATATGCGGAGTTGAATTAAGCTTCCGGGAACTCAAAGGCTAACGTCAAGGAGACCCAGAAGATTATCGATTAGCAAATCATACGCCAAACCATCCGACAATTCTTTTCGTAGGGAAAAACAAAATTTTATAGATTTTTAATCTAACATGCGACCGTTAGCACTTGACCAATTCGGCGTTAATTTTTCGCTATGAACATGCAGGTTGCGTTCAATTTCCATTCGAAACCAATAAAAATATGCACGTTAAGTGCGCCAAGAAAACAAATTGGAAAAAAGGATAAAACCCCAATGCCCGGTTAAGGAAATTCCTTTAGCCCAACTTGGCGCCAAAATCGAAGCTCAAGCCCGCGCGGGCCGGTTACTATTGGCTATCAGCCGGGCAAAAACCATTTTGCCGCCCGCCGATGGCACCACATTCACGACTTCGACATCCAATTCCCGCCCAATGTGTTTTTCCGCTTCATTGACGACCACCATCGAGCCATCGCCCAAATAACCCACCGCCTGGCCCGCTTCCTTGCCGGGTTTGACCAATTCGACACTGAAGCAATCACCCACCGTCACTTCCGGGTGCAGGGCGCGCGCGAGTTTGTTGAGGTTAAGCCATTGCACGTCGTGAAATTCCGCGAGCTTGGCGAGGTTGTAGTCCGTGGTCAGCAGACGGGCCTTGAGACTACGGGCGACGAAAATGAGTTTGTCGTCCATCTGCTGGCGATTTTCCAAAGTGACATCGTGAACCCGCAGCTCGAAGCCCGGCACACGGCGCAGTTCATTGAGCACCTCCAGACCACGGCGCCCGCGGCTCTGGCGCTGGGGATCGGGCGAATCGGCGACGCGATTGAGTTCCTCGATCACAAAGCGCGGGACCACCAGTGTGCCGCCAAGAAAATGACTCTGGCAAACGCCGAGGACGCGCCCGTCAATCAAGGCGCTGGCATCCGCCACCACCAGCATGCTCGCGACTTCCTGGGGAACGAAGCGCACATAGGGAATGACGACGTTGAATTCATCGCGTCCACGCATCGCCATGACCGTGGTAATATAGAGCGTTACCACAAAAATGATGACGCGCACCCGGAAGAGCATATTGACATCCGCATTGGCCACATCGAAAAACGGCGAGTGGCTGATGAGCGAGGCGACAAGGATACCCATGGCCAGGCCAAACGTCACCGCCGTCATGGAACGCAGGGAAAAACCTTTGAGAAAAATATCCACCAAAATGGTCAGCGCACCAATACCACCGCCGATGGCCAGGAAGAGCCACAGGTCCTTCCGGTCGGCATTCACACCTTGGGCCACCCAAACCAGCCAGCCGCCCAGCAGGCACAGCGCAAAGAACGAGGCGCGGACGATTTGAAAAGTGCGGTTCATGATGAGACGGTGGGCGCAGGGGCCGGTGGCGGCAATTGACGGAAATGATGCAGGATGGTTATCACTTCACCATTAACGGTTCAACACCCACCAGACGATGAAGGGGGCAATAATAAAAATTCCCATGACAATGAACAAGATTAATTGCGCACGGGCGGCACGGGCCTGCTGCTCCGGGGTTAGGGTGCGCAATGGCGGGGGGAGGTCATACGGATCCAGCGGTGTTTCCCCTGGATCACCGTCAGGAACAGGCAGGTTATCGGACATGGCGGTTATCTTGCGGTTCCATGGGTGAAGGTGGCAAGTCCAACCGCAGAATTTACATTTCAGGGGTCAAACCGCGCTTGGGGCTTGGCGCGAGCGGGTTCGTCAAATAGTCTGTGCTTTGCCCCTACCCTTTCGCCACTGCATGTCTGACATCAGCCAGCACAACCAGGAAATCCACGAAAACCGCCTGGCGTGGGAGCGCAAGCCTGCGCTGCGCCGCATTTATCACAGTTTTTACGAGGAAATCGCCGCAGTGTTGCCGCGCGGGAGCAAGGGTTTGACGGTGGAGCTGGGCTCGGGCATGGGCAACATCAAGGAGGCGCTGCCGGAGTGCATCACCACCGATATATTTCCCAACCCGTGGCTGGACCGGGTGGAGAACGCGTATGCGCTGAGCTTCGCCAATCAGTCGGTGTCGAATTTGATCCTTTTTGATGTGTGGCATCACCTGCAATATCCCGGCGCGGCACTGCGGGAATTCCGCCGCGTGCTCGCCCCCGGCGGCGTGGTGGTGCTCTTCGAACCGGCGATGGGCCTGCTCGGGCGCGCGGCCTACGGACTGTTTCACCATGAGCCGCTGGGTTTGGGCAAAACCATCGCATGGGAGATTCCGGAAAATTTTGACCCGGCGGCGCAAACTTATTACGCCGCGCAGGGGAATTGCTGGCGGCTGGCGCGGCAAATCATGACCAAGGCGGCAACGGAGCGTCCCGCGGCGCTCGCGGATTGGGAAATCACGCGGGTGAAATATTTTCCGGCGCTCGCTTATCTTATGAGCGGAGGGTTTCGTGGGCCGCAGCTTTTCCCCACCGGCGCGTTGCCAGCGATTCAGGCGGTGGAAAAACTGCTGGCCCCCCTGCCGGCGCTCACGGCAGTACGCATGCTTGTGGTATTGCGAA
>DATHOB010000306.1:0-13667 GCA_035485355.1 Opitutales bacterium
AGAAATACCGAGAAATAGATTAGGGGCCGTCTTATGATGCCGTGAGAACTCGGCATCCACTTCCACACCAAAAACGTATGAAGCGAAAGCATGCCACTAGGAAACCTCGGATGGATGACACCACGCCGCTCAAACGGCCGGGCAAAGTCCAGAAAAGGGTGACGAGTAAAAAAGAGAATGTTTCTCCAAATGAGACTCCCGTAACGACAGCCACCGGAGAACCTTCGTTTTCAATTGTAGGGATCGGCGCATCCGCCGGAGGACTGGAAGCGGTCACCCAGCTTTTGAACCACGTTCCCGCAAATACCGGCCTGGCATTTGTGCTCGTGCAGCATCTCGATCCGAACCACGAGAGCGCCCTCCCCGAATTGATTGGGCGCGCCACGATCATGCCCATCTGCAAAGTCGTGGATGGGATGCGGACGGAGCCAAATCATGTGTATGTCATTCCCCCCAACAAGCGAATGACCATCACCAGCGGGGTGCTTCGTCTCTACCCCCGGCCCAGTGGCCTCGCGCCCTTTCGCTCGATCGATTTCTTTTTTGAAGCATTGGCGCAGGACCGGCGGGAGCATGCCATTGGCGTGATCTTGTCCGGCACGGCCTCGGACGGCACGCTGGGGCTGGAAGCCATCAAGAGTGAAGGCGGCATTACCTTCGCCCAGGATTCTTCCGCCAAATACGATTCAATGCCCCGCAGTGCAGTAGCGGCTGGCTGCGTGGATTTTGAACTTTCACCGGAAGCAATTGCGAAGGAACTGGCGAAAATCGCCGCGCATCCGTACATCGCGTCCCGTGCTCCCAAGCGGGGCCGGAAGGCGAACCGCCCGACTGCGCCTGACCGCGAGCATGACTACCAAGTAGCCCCTTCAAATGGCCGCCGATTATCGAATTCCAAAGCAAAGCCAGTCGCCGCCAAAGCAAACCTGAGCCGCCGAGCCAAGCCCGACGATAATGGATTTAAGAAAATCCTGCTGCTCGTTAAAAATCATTGCGACACCGATTTTTCATTTTATAAGGTGGCCACTATTCAACGGCGCATCGCGCGCCGCCTGGTGCTCAACCATCTTGAAACCACCGATGCTTACTGCGATCTCTTGCGTGAAAATACGCAGGAACTTAATGCCCTACATTCCGATTTGTTAATTGGCGTGACGAGTTTCTTTCGCAATCCGGAAAGCTTCGAATATCTGCAGCGCAAGGTTTTACCTAAAATCATCGCGCAGCCCGGCGATGCCCCGGTGCGCATCTGGGTGCCCGGTTGCTCGACGGGGCAGGAGGCTTATTCCCTCGCGATGGTGTTTTCGGAATTACTGGATCGGTCGTCGCGTCCTCGCCTCCTGCAGATATTTGCCACCGACCTTAACGAGCATTCCTTGCAAAAAGCCCGGGCCGGCCTTTATCCCAAGAATCTGGTGGAAGATATCTCCCCCACCCGGCTGCGACGTTTTTTTGTTGAAGACTCCGGCGGCTATCGTGTCAGCAAACTTTTGCGCGGCTCCGTGGTATTCGCGCGCCAGAATATCCTCAGCGAGCCACCCTTCTCGCGGATGGATGTGGTCAGCTGCCGCAACCTTCTGATCTACTTTGAGACGGAATTACAGAAGCGGATTCTGCCCATGTTTCATTATGCGCTCAATCCGGAAGGAGTGCTGTTTCTGGGTACGAGTGAATCGGTCGCAGGCTTCGCCAATTTATTCGAACCACTCGGCAAGACGCACAAGCTTTATTCCAAAAAACCGGCAGTGTCGGCACATCGTATGCCCATCAGCGGGGGCAAAAACCCTGCCGATAAGGTACTTCGGTTGCCGCCAACCACCATTGCTTCGGCAACGGCCAAGTCGGCGGATTTTAACGCCGCGCGGGAGGCGGATCGGCTTACGTTAAGCCGATATGCCCCGCCGGGGGTCGTAGTCAATGCGGGGCTGCAAGTCTTGCAATTCCGCGGTTCAACCGGCGACTATCTCGAGCCCGCGATCGGCAATGCAAATTTCGACGTGCTGAAAATGGCGCGCGAGGGATTGATGCTCCCGTTGCGCGCGGCAATCAATTGTGCAAAAAAGGAAGGGAAGCCTGTGCGAAAAGAACAGGTACTGCTGAAACATGGCAGCGGCACCCGGAACATTACCCTGCAAGTTGTTCCGCTGAAAAACATGCACGAGCAATGCTTCCTCATTTTGTTCGAAGAGGAATTTGACCCCTCCGGGCGACAGTTGCGCAAGTTTTCAAATCCGCAATCGGAACGTTCGCCCCAGTTTATTTCCAAAAAGGAGGAGTCCAAGCGCATTCAGGGGCTTGAGGCGGAACTGACGGAAGTTCGTGATTACCTGCGATCAGTGCAGGAGCAAAGTGAAACGGTGCAAGAGGAATTGCAGGCATCGAACGAAGAGTCCACTTCCGCCAACGAGGAACTCCAAAGCATTAACGAAGAGTTGGAGACGTCGAAGGAAGAGCTGGAGTCCACCAACGAGGAGCTGACGACGGTCAACGACGAAATGGTCAGCCGCAATGCGGAACTAAACCGCCTCAATGCCGATTTGGAAAATCTGCATGTCAGCATTAACACGGCGATCCTCGTGCTGGGCCGGGACATGACCGTACGCCGCTTCACCCCGCCCGCGGAAAAAATATTTTATCTGCTGCCTACCGACTTGGGGCGACCCCTCGGCGGCATCCGTCACAATCTGGAATTCCCACCTCCGCCCTCGTCGGAGTCGTCGCCAAAGGCTCCGGTTAAGGCGCCCCCGCTGGATTTGGATGCCCTGGTGCGGAAAGTGATCGACACCATTAGCGTGCGCGAGTGTGAGGTGCGGGATCAGGACGGCCATTGGTATTTGTTGCGGGTGCGCCCCTACCTCACCTTGGACAAAAAGATTGATGGGGCGATCCTCGTGCTGGTGGACATAGACGCCCTCAAACGGGCCGAGGCGGCATCCAAGATCGCGCGCGATTATGCCGAAGCCATTGTGCGCACTGTTCGCGATCCGCTCATCATTTTGCGGCCCGACTTACGGGTCAACACGGCCAACGAGGCATTTTACAAAACCTTTCAAACCACCCCTGCGAAGACCGAGGGACAATTGATCTATGAAGTGGGTGACCAAGAATGGGATATTCCCCGGCTGCGCCAATTTCTCGAGGAAATCCTTCCCCGCAACAGCTTCTTTAATAACTTCGAAGTCACCTGCAACTCTCCCCATGTTGGGCGGCGCACGATGCTCTTAAACGCACGCAGGCTCGATTGGGGATTGGACGCCCCGCCGTTGATTCTTTTAACAATTGCCGATGTGACGGCCTGGCAACGCGCGAACGCCGCCGTCGCCGCACTGGCGGCGATTGTGGATTCGTCGGAGGATGCGATCATTAGCCGGGATCTAAATGGCATCATTACCAGTTGGAACCGTGGAGCTGAACGTCTTTTTGGCTATGCGGCGAGCACCGTCATTGGCCAGTCGATTACCCTGCTTGTTCCCAACGACCGCAAGGATGAAGAATCGGCGAATCTTGGACGCCTCCAGCAGGGTGAGCGCATCGATACCATACGGCTACGGCGGGATGGTTCGCCGGTGGAGGTGTCGGTGACGAGTTCTCCAATCAAAAATGCCGCGGGTGAAATCGCCGGTATTTCCAAAATTGTCCGCGACATTTCCATCTTCAAGGCCGCGGCCGAGCGGGTACGCGTGTCGGAGATTCGTTTTCGCCGCCTGTTCGAAGCGGCGCAGGACGGAGTGTTGATTATTGATCCTGACAGCCGAAGGGTCACCGACGCCAATCCCTCCGCGGTAAATTTGCTCGATTGTCCGCTCAATGAAATACTTGACCGCGAATTATGGCAGTTCGGCTTGCTGGGTGACGAACCAAGCTGTCAGGCAATGTTTCGGGAATTACAGCATAGGCAGATCCACCGCGAAAGCCTGACGATTCAAACCAAGGCTGGGCGGAAGCGGGAAATCCAACTTGTGGCCAATTGCTACTTTGAGGAAGGCCGGTGCGTCATTCAGATAAACATTCAGGATATTACCGCGCATAGTGAAGGGGCGGCGGAGCTGGCCCGCAGTCGCGATGAAGCCGTGACCGCCTCGCGCGCCAAGGATGAGTTTCTGGCCGCGCTGTCCCATGAGCTGCGCACACCGTTGAATCCCATTTTGCTGATCGCCAGCGAAGCCTCCGACAATCCGGCGTTGCCGGAAGTGGTGCGGGCAGATTTCGATGTCATTCGCAAGAACATTGTGTTGGAGGCCCGGTTAATTGACGACTTGTTGGACATCACGCGCATTTCCAGCGGAAAACTGAAAGTGGAAATGCAACCCTGCGACATCCATGCTGTTTTGCGGGACGCCATAAGTGTGGTGCGCAATGATCTCGATGAAAAAAGAATCGTCTTTGCGGAAAATCTGACGGTGGCGAATGTCACGGTGGTGGGTGATCCGGTGCGATTGCAGCAGGTGTTCTGGAACGTGCTGCGCAACGCTGTGCACTTTACTCCGCCCGCGGGGAAAATTAGCGTTACAACGCAAGCCGATGCGATGACTTCAGTCTTGGTCATCACGATTACCGACACCGGCACCGGCATTCCGACGGACGATTTGGAACGGATATTTGAAACATTCGCCCAAGGAGCAAGTGACGACATGGGCACCAAACGCCGGTTTGGCGGCTTGGGGCTCGGCTTGGCGATCTCCCGCAAGCTGACTGAGCTGCATGCCGGAACCATCAAGGCGTCCAGTCCCGGTCGTGGCGCTGGTTCAAGTTTTATCATCACCTTGCCATTGCTCACCACCCCGGCTGCTGCCTCTCATTCCGAGCCCGCAACCCTCATTGCTGCGACCGTAGCCATAAGCCCTCCAGTGCCTGTCAGCGCCAGAACGCCTCGCCGTATTCTTATTGTGGAGGATCACGCCCAAACCCGCATAACTCTCAAAAGTTTGCTGGAGCGCAGAAACTTGACTGTGCTTACAGCCGGTTCTGTGGCCGAGGCCACCGTCATCGCGAATGACCATGCAATCGATATCGTCGTTTCCGATATTGGCCTGCCCGATGGAGATGGCTGCGCACTCATGCGCCTCCTGCGCGCCAAGCAACCAGATATTCTGGGCATCGCACTGAGTGGCTATGGCTCCGAGACGAACATCATGGAATCGCGCGATGCTGGGTTTACCGAGCATCTCACCAAACCCGTGAGCGCCGCCAAATTGGACGAAGCACTCAAGCGGATCACCGAACGCCACTCGGGAATAGCGTGATCTGTTTTTTGTGATCGCTTGGCAAAGAAGAAGACTGCAGAAGGTGTGCTGGAAATTTAATCGGGATTATTCTCCCGGCGTTCTGCCTTATTGGCGGCGCGTTTTTCCCGACGGGCGCGTTCCCAGGGCTGCTCGGCCGCCTGACCGGCCATGATGCAGCCCAGCGGCTGGATTTCGACGATGACTTGCGCGAGACCAAAGCGGGCAATTTCCGTCTTCGCCTTAGTGGCGTCTTTGTAACCCAAAGGCGATTCCGATAAATCCGGCGTACCTGAATACCAGCGGATATCGAAGCCAGCGGTGGTTTCCGCCATCGCTTGCTGCACGCGGCTCGGATCAAATTTTCCTTCGGAATCGCGGTAAGGCGCGAGCATGGCGGTGCGCGACTGATTGCGGCCCACGCCGTGCGGACAAAAAGAAAGGAACGAGTCGTTGTTTGCGCCCAGCACGAGCAAAATTTCCCGCGCCATGTTGAAGGGGATAAGGCCCAGTTGCGGACGGCCTACGCCATCGAGCCAAGCGGGCGTGCGCGAACTACGCCACCGACGCAAGTTGAAGGCATAAATGCCAGACGGAAAATGTGCGGACAGGCACCCGTCATCATCCGGTGATCCCTGTCGCTTACGGATCGGCCTATGCTGCGTAACGCCTGAAAAAGGCGTAGTTTCAAATTAAGATTTAGGCAGAATCGGTGCCATTACCTGAATTTGATTGTCCACATTTTCCAACTTAACCACAGCAATCGCGAGGGCGCCGATGCTTTCTTTGGTTCCTTGATTGTTGACATTACCCCGCAGGGTAACCCGACCGGCCCGCGTGGCCACCTCAACCTTCCATATATCCAGCTTATTGGCTCGAATCGATTTGTAAATCTCGGCGGTGGCATTGATGTCCTCAAAGTTTGTGCCCTGAACGAGTGCCACATCAGTGTGCGGACCTACAGCCGCCTGCTCGCGATAGCCAACCACCTCCCCAGACCCGCCATTTTGGAAAATGACGCTCGGTTCCTTGTCGTAGGCTACTTTGGAGACATCCAGCACCAACCCTGTGCGCTTTTCATTAAAACTGAGCAAAGTCGGTGGAATAACCGTTGAGTAATTAAGCGGCGTCCCAAAGCCTCCAGCATTGATAAAGGTATTGATTATGCGACCGTTGGGCACGTCCAGCACAAAGGATTGCAATTTGCCGAAACTGTCCCCTTTCAAATTTTCCACCGGCATATTCAATATCTTACTCATTCTTTCCACCGCGCCCAAGGCCGTGATGGGTCGTCCGGCGTCGGAAGTTCTCCCGACCGCTTCACCCGTGATCAAAAAGTTTGGTTCTTCCCGAAAATAGTGATAGGCCGCTGCGACCTGGTCGGTCTGCGTTGACTCCGCCCACTTGGATAAATCAAATGCGGGTGCGGCATTCCACGTTTCCAAGCTCATATTGATCTGATACACCTTGCCGTTTTCATTTGGGATTAAAGCATTCGGTGGCACGGCTACTGTCTTGCCACCAAGGCGAAAAGTCTGGCCGGAAACGATCAACACTTCAACGACGCGGCCGTTGGTCAAATCAAGAGTGAGATCCTGGACACGCCCCAGGGAATCGCCGTCCAAGTTCGTAACTTGAATCTCTGTGATGTCGTTCCACTTGGTTTTCGGGCCAAACTCTCCTTGGACTGGAATGGGTGTCGGAGTTTCCTGGGCGTGGGCCGGCAGTGGCAGCGCTAAGGCGAAGAGGCCGCCGATGAGGAGGGATAAGTGGTTTTGCATAGAATGAAACTTCCTATTGTTTCTAAAATAAATGGTCGGGCGTAAGACTATAATACATAGAATCCTTGCCCTAATTCATTTTATTGCGTCGCAATATACCGTTGATTCAACGGAAGCCTCATGCTGTGTAACCAAATACGCAGGAACCCAGCACCCTCGGACTGATCGGGTTAGAATGAGAACGAAGCGCCAACAGAGAATGTGTTGGACATTTTCGCCTGGGTCGAGAAACCCGCCTCGTAGTTCGCGTGCAAGGACAGTTGCTTAGTCACGTCGTATTGCAAGCCGACGCCTAAATCATAATCCGTGTCGCCCATGCCGGGCGCTTGCACGCTGAAGGAATCAGGGTCACCCACGACACTGGCGGAGACGTCGCGGGAGGTCGTGTCAAAATCGTGGCTCACGCCGAAGCTGCCGTTGACACTGAACTGGTTCGTGATGTGGTAAATGGTGTTCACACTTCCGTCGAGCCGCAGACTGGGGGTGGTACGACTGTTGATTTGTAAGGCCTCGAGCGGGTCGGCATTATTGGTCTCATTGACACCGTCCACCGTGGCACGGCTGTAAGCCAGACCGATTTCCGGCACGACGGAATACTTGGGCTGCTGGATTGCCACATATTGCAAGTTTACGTCAGCAAGGTAATCATCAGAGTGGAAACTCGGAATGGTGGAAACTCCGGAAAACGTATTGCGCGTGCCATGGGTCGTATAGTTGCCATAGGAGATGCTGGTGTTGAGCAACAACCGGTGGCTGGCCAACGGGTCGAAGGTGGCAAATACGCCATAGATATTTCCACTCACACCGGTGTTGAGATACGTCGAATCCATGGAGCCGGAATCATAGCCTTCGTAGGCTCCCAGAATCAATTTTTGGCCAACATCAAAACGAACACCGGCCACGGCACCACTGCTATTAATTGTGTAATCACCTTGGTTGGACGAGCTGTCCGAGCCGGGGTCAATGTCGGTGTAACCGGCAAACGCGGCAAACTCGCCCGAACTGGCCATTGGCGACAAGCTCATCGCGGTGTCCAAGAAGGACCGGGTTGTGTAAAGTGCGTAATCGGTCACGCCAGCATAGGCCTCAGGGGAAGATTGATTGAAAATCTGGGCATCAGCGCTGGCGGGGTTGGATAGCAACAGGGCCAGAAGGTCGCCGCCTGCGAATTCGTGATTGGCCACTTGCAAGCTATTGAGCATGGCGATCTGGTTGGCGGTGGCGCCAGGGAAGGTGTTGGCAAGGCTCGTTCCAGCTGGCATACCGGTGCCAATGGCCTGGCCCGTGGCAATGTCAACCATGAGATCCGTGGTGAAATTAGAAGTGACTGTGCCAAAATACCCACTAATGGATCCGGGAGCGCCACTGATAAAGGTGAACGTGTCGCCGCGAGCCGGACTGGTGAAGCCATTGCCCGATTGCAGTGCGAGTACGGTGCCAACCGGATTGATACTTGTCTTGCCGCCGACTTGCACTTGATCGTTACCGTTCGGATTTACGCCCGGGCCGCCGGTGCCGGCGATATCGATTTGAAGTGTGCCGCTGTTAATCGTGTAATTGCCTGAGACGTGCGTGATGGAAGGGTCGTTCGGCGCAACGATTCCGCCATTTTGGATCACGTTGCCGATAATCGTGCCGTTGCCGCCGAGCGTGCCAGCGGGGTCCACCGTCACATTGGAAGTCGTCAACGTGCCATTCACCGTCAGGGTGCCGCCGGTAACTAGAGTGCCGTTCGGGTAGAAACTGTTCGTGCCAAAAGCAATGGTCAGATTTCCATTGCTGGTCAGCGTACCGTTGGTGCCCGTCGCACCGGTCACCGTACCGTTAAAAGTTCCGAAGCCGTCGATCACATTCAAAATGCCGTTCGCATCATTGACGGTGCCGTTGCCGTCCAGCCCAAGGATGGATGTGTTGCCATTGCCCAGCACCAGGGTGGCGCCGTTCGTAATGTTCGCGGTGGCGTTGGGGCTGAGCAAATTCGGTTGCTGTAAAGTCATCGTCCCCGACTGGATGGAGATATTGGTACTGGCAATCGTGCTATTGACACCCACATTGCCGTTGCTGATGAGAGTGCCATTGCCGAGGGACGTATTAATCTGCGAGCCATTGCCTAAGTTATAAGTGGTGGCGGTCAACGTGCCATTACCATTAATGAGTCCGTTGTTGTTGAGTGTGGCAATGGTACCATTCTGATTTTCCGTAAATACGGCGCCCGCTGCTACATTGAGAACTCCGTTGGTGGGGAGACTCCCTGTCGAGGAAACAACCAAGGTGCCCGCGGTAACGTTCGTGGCACCTGTGTAGGTATTAGCTCCTGCGAGGGTTACCGTACCATTGGTGGTTTTGTTTAAGGCGGAACCGTTGCCCGCCAGAATCGCCGTGACTGTTCCATTCATCACTTGGAAGCCGCCAGTGCTGGTTAGTGTGGAGTTGCCCGTGCCAAGAATGCTGCCGTTGCCATTGAGTGTCACACCGTTCACCGTGTTGGTGTGGTTAGCGCCAAGATTGAATACTGCCGTGGTGCCGTTCACGGTCAAATTGCTGGCGCTGGGGATCGCGTTGCTGACTCCATCCGTCAAAGTGCCCGCTGTAACTGTGGTATTACCGGTATAAGTGTTAACGCCGGAAAGAGTCACTGTGCCATTGGTGGTCTTGTTCAAGGCGGACCCGTTGCCCGCCAGAATCGCTGTGACGGTGCCATTCATCAATTGAAAACCACCCGTGCTGGTTAGCGTTGAGTTGCCCGTGCCTGTGATACTGCCGTTGCCATCGAGCGACACAATATTCACCGTGTTGGTGTGGTTCGCGCCAAGATTGAAGACAGCCGTAGTGCCGTTGACGGTCAAGTTACTGGCACTCGGTATTGCATTGCTGACGCCATCTGTCAGCGTGCCACCCGTTATGACCGTGTCACCGGTATAAGTATTGTTTGTTCCCGAAAGCGTCAGCGAGCCGAGTCCGGCTTTCGTCACGCCAGCCGGTGCGGTCTGGCTGATGTTGCCGTTGATGGTCAAGCTGGTGTTGGCGGACAGCTGCGCCGTCATGCCACCAGCCGTCAAAATCAATGGCACGGAAATAGTTTCATTGCCCAAACTCACTGCAATAACTGAGGTCGCGCCCAAGTTGTTCAGCGTCAGCGCACCAGTGCCCAAGGCAATCGTGTAGGCATTGGCATTGCCAAAAGTTAATCCACCGACCGTCTCGTTGCCATCTAGTGTGACCGTCGCAGGAGTCGTGATGCTCGTTCCAAAAATGGCTGTGTTGCCCGAGCCGGCGCCGACGACACCGCTGGCCCAATTCGCGGTATTGCTCCAGTTACCGTTGCCACTCGCGCTCCAGGAACCCGGTCCGCTGGCTACCGCAATCGTCACGTCGAGTAGGCCGCCTGTCGTATTGAAAGTGAAGTTAAGCCCGTTTGAGGGCGTACCTATGGTCAAAGCAGCCGCAGCGCCTGTGACGGTTCCAACATAGCTGATCAGTTGATAGGTGCCCAGCGTGATGAACGGCGTGGTGGTGCCAGTCTGATAAAGATCAATGACCGCGCCATTGCCGAGAGTCAGGCCATTCGTGCCGGTCGCGGCCAACTGGGTGTTGGCTGTGCCGTTAAAATTAAAATTGGTAACCGAGCCGTTCGCCAGCGTCAGGGTGGAAGTCGTCAGGTTACCCAAGCCGCTGCTGCCCGGCACCAGTATACCGCCGGTGTTTACGGTCACATTGCCCACCGTACCATTGCCGATCAATGTCGCGCCGCTGGCAACCGTCACCGGCCCCGTGCCCGTCGCAGATCCGGCCAGGTTGTTCGCCACCAATGTGCCAGCGCTGATCGTCGTGCCACCCGTGTAGGTGTTGGCTCCCGAGAGGGTCACCGTGCCGTTGGTCGTTTTGTTCAATGCACTGCCGTTGCCGGATAGAATGGCCGTCACCAGGCCGTCTTGCAAATTGTAGTTCCCCGTGTTTTGTAATGAAGAGGTGCCCGTGCCGAGAATTTGGCCGGCATTACTCAACAGAACGCTGCTCACTTGTTCGTTGCGGCTCGCGCCGAGGTCAAACGTCGTGGCGTTCACAATCAGGTCATCGGACGTGGCGTCGGTGTTGGTAATCGTGTTGGCATCGAGCGTCAGAGCCCCGTTGAGGGTGACGAAGCGGCCGTTTATCGTGCTACCTGTGACCATGGTGCCACTTTGCAGGGCATAGATACTGCCTTGGAACGATGTGTCCGTGCCCAGTGTGGCGGAACTGCCCACCTGGAAAAAGACATCCGAGGCGTTGGCACCGTTAATCAGATTGACCGACGCGCCCGAGGCGGTCGTGAGTGTGCTCGCAATTTGGAAGATGTATTGACCCGCGCCGCTGAGGGTGAGCACTCCCGTAAGTTGGGCCGACGAGGAAAACATATAAACGCCGGGCGCGAGAGTTTTTCCGCCCAGATCTTGGCCCGTCAGCACCCCGACGACCGGCGTGACCGCAAAGCCCAACATCTGGTTGTAGGCCGTCTGCGCATCCGTGTGGGCCGTGGTCGCCGGCGGAATGTTGGCGTAAATATTTCCCGTCACCGTCATTCCTCCGAGCGTGATGGCCGATCCCGGGCTCACGCCCACGTCGCCGATGACGCTACCAGGAGAGGCAGTCGCACTCACGCTGGAACCGCCGAGGACGCCGAAACTATTCGACGCGCCGGTTACGACTTCCTGGGCCTGAGCCCGAGGAGTAAAGCAAGCCACCAGGGCCGCGAAAAGAAGGGCTTTAGGGAAGCCGGATGTTTTGAAATGTTTAATCATGGTTAAATATAAAGTTTTGGTAATACCGGTTGATCTCTGCTGTATAATGCATTTACTGCTTATACCGTGAAAAAGTTCTGCAATTGAAAGGATTATAGACTCACGGCACATAATTCGATATGGGGTGAAACCCGGCTTCGCTAGCGGCCAATTTTCAAGGAGATAATCCTCATAAGCTACCACGCAGATCCCGCAGGTATTTTGTCCGTTTTTTGGGCCTTGGCCTTGGCCTTTAGGATGATAGATCCCCAGCGCAACAGCGGGCCCAGGACATTTATTTTTCGTTGCGGGAAAAGCGTGCGTTTAAGTACCAGCAAACCTATTGATAGCGCCGCCACCTTGGCCAGTGGGGGAATCTGCGCCCAGAAAGTCTGCGCTCGATCCAGCCAAGCCAAAGGTCTTGTTATTCGGAATGCATCCTTGACGCTTTGGGCCCGGCGCTGGGCAATGCTTTGCTGTAATTCAATCTTGCGGGCGGCAAGCAGGGTTAGTTCCCGTTGCGGATACATGCGCGGTCTTCCTGGAGTTCAAGTTTTGTCTGCGAAAACGATGCCGGTTGGCGTGCCAAATAACGACTAAACGCAACCAAGAGTACGATCAGTGTCACGATGTAGAATGCCGCCAACCCTCCGAGCACCGCAAGTCGTGCACTATCCCAGAATAGATATACCAGCGTTAGGCTGGCAAAAGTGACCGCCATCGCGCCCGCGAAAAAAACTGCACTGAACCAGATGAAGGTCTGGCACAGGCGAAATTTCTCTTCTTGAAACTCAACTACAAACAACTCCACGCGCTCATGCACCGCTGCCAGGAAACCGTCTCCCAGCGACCGCAGCGAGGCGAGGTAACCAGCTGGTGTCGGTGGCGCGGGCGTCTTCATGGGTAATTTACTATTTGCTGCTGCGACCGATGAGCACGCCCACAAGGCCGCCCACGATTGCGCCAATTCCCAGCGCGACCGCCAGAGATTGGTAGGGATTTTCGCGAATGGTCTTGTCCGTATAGCGGGCGCCGGCAGTGACTTTCTTCTTCGCGCCTTCGTATATGTCGTTAAAGCGTTCCTGCGCGGCGCTGAAGCGCTCGCGGAGATCGCCGACGGCTTCATCGGAGTGGCCTGCAAGAGATTCCGTAATCATCGTTTCGGCTTCGCCAACGAGCGCTTGCAGCTCGGCGAGAAGTTCTTTGGGTGTGTGGGTGGCCGTGTTTTGCGTGTTATTCATGAGTAAGGGATGGATTAGTTTATTTGTTCGGTGTCTTCCCGCACAAAAGCGAAAAGATGAACAGGATTATGAAAATCAAAAACAATATCTTGGCAAAGATGGCTGCCGTACCCGCGATGACCCCGAAGCCGAGGATGCCCGCGACTATGGCTATAATCAAAAAGGCGATGGCGTAATTTAACATGGGAATGATGATTTGTAGTTGTAATAATGGTAAACTAGCTGGATCTGGAACTGCTAAGCAACCCGCCCACACCAACGGCGGTCATAACTACTCCGCCAACGAGCAGCCAAATGGATTTATCCGTCGGAGAGCCGGTAAATAATCGGGAGAAATCGGAACCCAACCGAGTTGGTCGCATGGATTCCGTAAACAACGAGAATAATGCCTACAGCGAGAAAGACCGTGGCCAAGATTTTTTTCATTGGAGAAATATAAAACCGAATTGCAACCGGAGCGCAGGGCCCCGGCCTTAGAGGTTCGACTTAATTTTATCGAGAATGGTTTGGGACATCGCCTGGTCGCCCATGGTGTCAATGCGAATGCTAACCTTGGTCGAGGCCTCGCCGTCTCTCGTCAAAATGATGGCTACGTGATTGCCATTGGTGGTATGGGTCGTGAACGTGTCGGACACATCGTCCTTGTGCTCCTCCGGTTTGGCATAG
>DATHOB010000307.1:0-7039 GCA_035485355.1 Opitutales bacterium
ACCCACGCTCCATACGAATTCTCAGGCAATACCGCCGCCACCTCCAATGGCACCTCCTATGTCAGCGAAAACGGCTTCAATGGGACTACAGCCTTTTTTTCCACCCCGGGCCCCGGCTCGTCGCACACGATCACCCATACTTTCGCAAATCTGACGCTCGCCGCAAGCAACACGAGCATCGGCGGAGCCCTTAACAACCAATACGAGATCATGGCCTTTGGCGCTCAGCCGCGCGCCCCGGCCCTCGGTATAACCACCAATACCACCGGGTTCACTTCGCAAAGCTTGCAGAGTCTCTGGCCGGATGATACCTTTTCTGCTGGTGATTACTCGGAACATCCTTGGCACAACGCCGAGTTTGAGTTTGATGCCGCAAGCCAGGATGCGTATTGGAATGAGTTGCTTTTTGAATTCGGCATACCCCGAAACCACTGATTTTAACATGATGACGAGAAAATATTTTTTGATGGGCTTCGGCATTCTGCTTCTGGGAATGGCTGGGTGGTGGCATTTTGAGACAAACAATACCCGGCCCACCGTCAAAATTGAGAAAAACCATTTAACGCAAAAAGCTAGAGAGGATGAGTTGGCGCTTACTGCAAAAACTATAACGATAACACCGCTCGTTGCTCGTTCAGCCAATATTGCTATCGCGTCTGCAAAGCCGCCGGCACTCCGTTCATCCATGTTTAGCCATAGAGGCACGCCGGACGACCCGATACCGTTAGCGGAATTAATTGCCGCGGGTGTGTCCAAAGACCAAATCATTCAAGGGGTTCAAGACGCGGCGAACGCGCAGCCAATCAATGTGTACGGGAAAGTGGTTGATCAATATGGCAGCCCAGTGGCGGGCGCAGCAGTGCATGGCGGCGTCTTGTTAAGCTCTGGAGGAGATAAGAGCAGAAATGAAACCTACGAGACTGTAACAGACAGCCATGGTGAATTTAAGTTTGAGAATCTGCATGGTTTGCGCATGGGAGTAAAAATTGAAAAACCGGGATACGAATATAGTCAAAGTCCATACCTTGAATGGTGGGATAGCTATAAGCCCGACCCCGCCAACCCAGCGGTCTTCTCCATATATAAGCTCCAAGGCGCGGAGCCAATGGCGCATTCCAAGATTCACGATTATATTCCGGTGGATGGTAAGCAAATCCGTTACGATTTGTTAACCGGCAAAAAAGTGCTTGATGGCGGCGATTTGATTGTGAAACTTTCCCGCAATCCAGTTGATATTAAGAATCTAAAGACATTTGACTGGCAATTTTCAATGCAAGTTGTAAACGGAGGATTGATTGAAATTCACGATCTATATCCATATCTCGCTCCAGAAAAGGATTATCTGCCGGATTTGACCGTCTCTCATAATGCAAGCGACAAGGATTGGACATCCGAACTGAATGCCACCTATTACATCAAGTCAAGAAACGGCCAAATATATGCGAGAATTACAGTCCGCCTAGGTGCCCATTACCAACCACCGCCTACGGCTTTTGACGTCGAAATCTACGCCAATCCCAATGGCTCGCGTAACCTTGAATTCGACCCCGCGAAGCAAATCAAAGCGCCATGAAGAATTTTTCGCCGGTAAATCTCGAGCAAGTCAAGGCGGCGGACGCGGCGAACGACACGCTGGAGCTGCATTTCTCGAACTTCACGTACAACCCAGATTACGACTATGATGAGGACACGGGGAACTTCGATATTCCGGATGGGAGCCACCTGGCGAGTTATCAGGCGAACTTTACGGTGTGCAGCGGGAACACGCACCTCGTGGTCAAGGACGTGGGCACGATCGACGATGGGCTGGGCGACGGCGGGCCCATCGAGAAGATGGGGTTTCCATCGGACGGGGACCGGCAGTTTGGGAACTTGACGCATCCGTATTTGCTCGACCAGGGCTACAACGGGACGGCGGAGACGCTGGACTACCTGAGCGGCAACGTTTCGGAGGCGGCGAACCTGACGGTGTCGGCCAACAACACAACGACCCTGCAACTGGCGCAGATTATGCCGGACGGCACGGGGCTGACGCAGCCGTGGTCGGGCAATGGCAGCCTCGTGTTCAACGGCTACGAGCTGGCGCAGACGGACATGCTGGGCGCGAGCGTCTTCAACCCGGACTTGACGCTGAACCTGTCGGCACTGGGCATCAATGCGACGTTCGGCAACGCGACGCTGGATTTGTACGGTCTGTCGCCCAACGGAGTGGTGCTTGGCACCCTCTTCGACACCGACTACGAAGAAGACTCCGTCCCCCTCGTCGTTGTCGGCATCCAAGCCAGCCTCGCGGTGGACAACAACCGCGACGGCAATATTTCCTTCGATGTGGATGATCAGACTTCCGATACCAAACCGTTCAGATTCTGGTTGAATGATGATGATGGGAGTGGCAACACCAGTGGGGACGACGTTCCGCAGGGGGCGGGTAACGGTAATGCGTTTAACGAATCGGGTGATACTGGCGCATTTTGTGTTAATGGGGCCAAGGACTTGGTGAACTATTTTCCGGTGTATCTGAACATCGGCCAACTTGTCCACGAGTTTCCGCCAAGCGCAAATTACACCTATGTGTTGTCGCAGGCCGACGGGGCGGTCAATTTCCTCTACACCAATCTTACGCTCGCCAGCGCCTTCGATTATTTGCGCAACTCGACGGTCTTGACCGGCAATTCCGGTTTTGGCGAAACTTACGAGTCTGATGAGGTGTGCACACAAGGTGTAACCGGCGCGATAAAGCATCCTATTGGCAACATCTCGTCCGGGGCTTACACCCTGTCGGGAAATTTCGTCTCCAACATCACCTCCAACACCTCCACGAGTTGGGGAGTTATTCTTGTGGACGGTCGCGCGACGACCAAAAACCCACTGGTTCTGACCGTTTATGACAGCAGCAACCACTTCGTTACTGCAAAGGAACTACCGTTGAGCATCGGCAACATTGAGGACATGTACCGCGAGGTTAACCTGCGAAGCGGCGCAGGTGTTCCGCGCGCAAGCACTGGTAACATAGATGGGCCGGGGCTTGTTAGCGCCACCACCAATGATGTAAGCGATTTCGGGCGGGGCACGTATGTAGTGCCGCCGCCCAATTTTCCCGACGGCAACAGCAGCTCATGGATTTTCTTTATCCACGGCTACAATGTCGGTGGCGACAAGGCGCGCGGCTTTGCGGCGGAGATTTTCAAAAATCTTTATTGGAGCCACAACAAGGCCAAATTCGTGGCCGTGAGTTGGTTTGGCGACCCGTATGACAGCACCAGCCCGGTGGACTTGGTTTCGGATTACCAAATGGCGGTGCGCAACGCCTTCACCACGGCTCCATTTCTGGCCCACTACCTTAACTCCCCGACATTTTCCGGCAACAAGACCATCATTGGACACAGTTTGGGTTGTTTGCTTGTTTCCAGCGCCATAGCCGACTACGGTTTGAATGTGGATAATGCCATTTTAGTTGATGCCGCCGTGTCCAGTGAAGCTTTCGATGGTAGCGGCGATCAAGACTACTATTATATGGCATTGCCAACATGGGAAAACCTTACCGACGGCGAGGGTAACACCACGGCGATTTACGACCGCCGCCTCTGGGCCAGCAATTGGTATCAGCGTTTCAGCAGTGGTGACGCCCGCAGCAACTTGACTTGGCTAAACCGCTTGGCCGGCGCCAATTCCAAGATTTATAATTTTTATTCGAGCACTGAAGACGTCTTAGGGGCGACCTCGGGCAACGCGAGCAGCGGTGTTCTTAGCAGCTTGTGGGCGTCTGGCTTCAGTGGCCAATACGCCTGGGTCATCCAGGAAAAAGCCAAAGGCAACAAGCAAAGCTTCCTTGATATCACTCCTATCGCTGGCAGTGACTACGGCGGCTGGGGGTTCAACATCGTGGATGCCTATTGGAGCAGCGCCAACACCACGAGCGCAAATTCGACGTCTCTCACTCACGCCCAAACATCACCCTTCTTCAACAACGGTTGGAGCACTACCTTTGGCATCCCGACGGTGATTGCCCACACTGACAATTATCGTGAATTGTTCGACGCGGGCCTTGGCAGCAGCATTGCCGATGACGTAAGCGACCGCGCGCGGTTTCTCGCCGAGACGATTCCAGCGCTGAGTCTACCCACCGGGGCGAATCCAGTGAGCGCATTTGCGCCAAGTGGGCTTGGAAATCCGGGTGACCGCAATTTCAACATGCCGGCTAAATTTGTTCCGGACGAGACTGATTGGCCGCGACAACCAGTTGTCGGCGGCATTCCAGATTGGTTTCATAGTGACATGAAAGCAGTTGCTTACCCATACTTATATCCGCTCTACGATAAATTCATCGAAATTTCCAACTAATGACTCTTAAAATGAAAATCATTATCCTAGTTCTTACCCTCTTGCTAGGCGCGGTGGGCGTGGCGCAATTTTCTGGCTGGCCAAAGGCCCGCCTAACCATTCATGTTGTCGGCGAAGACGGCACAGCTATTCAAGGAGCCAAATTGATCTTTGGCTTTTCCACCAAGATGGATTACGCGGCCCGAGACCTCGTGGAGGGACTAACCGACAGCAGTGGTAACTTCACGGCCGAAGGCTATACTGGCGGTAGGCTTGGTGTCCAAATTTCCAAAGATGGCTATTATGAAGGCGGGTCAAACAACCCCATTTACCAAAAAGACGACGGCTTGGGCCATTGGCAGCCGTGGGACCAAACTTTTACTACAATTCTACGCAAAATTGGGAACCCCATTCCGATGTATGTGCGCAAATTTGGAGGCGCAATTCCTAGCGCCATCAATGAGCCTTGCGGCTTCGACCTCGAAGAAGGTGACTGGGTTGCGCCTTTCGGCAAGGGCAAAGTCGCGGATTTCATCGTGACATTCACTTACCTTAAATACACCGATTACAATAACAATGAAGCGACCGCCACTATTACCTTCTCGAACGATCGCGATGGGATTCAGGAAGTGCATCTGCCCAAGGAATTCTCCAATAGTAGGTTTACCTGGCCTCGCGAGGCCCCTGAAACCGATTACCAGCCGAAATTCGACATGCATCATTTATGGTCAATGTCGGGTCACGATACCGTCATGACTGACACGGTGAAAGGTGTTGACGGTTACTTCTTCCGCGTGCGCACGGTGAAGCAAGGCGACAAAATTGTGAGCGCACTCTATGGCAAAATTACCGGCGGCATAGGCATCGGGCCCAATGAGGGTAAAAACGGCTATACGGGCTTCACCTATTACCTCAATCCCACGCCCAACGACCGCAACCTCGAATGGGACACAAAGAAAAATTTGGCCCCGACACCCAAGGAACCGACGCTGCAAGTGCGCGACCCGTAATTGTGAAAAAATGAACCCACGCGCCAACCAAGGCAGGGCCAACAAATGAACCCACGAGCCAACCATGGCATCAGAAGTGCCACGTGCCACTTTCCTTGATCTGTGCCATTATATTGCGTCACTGGACACCTTCTCGGCATCAGTCCGTTCGCAGGCTCACGGCTGACCCTCCATGTTATGTATTCAGGAGCTAACTTCGCCTACTCGCACCAAACACCCCAACGGCATCAGTCGCTTCGCCAAGCTCAGGCTGACCCACCTCTGTGCCGCTTGTCTCGGTCAACCCCGGAGAGCACTGACAGCCTCTTTCATCCGTCAGTGCCTCAGTCGAAAATAGATAGGGATGCGACTGTCCAAGCTATGTCGAATCCAATCATGAATTGTTTCTGCCGCCGGTCAAGCCTGCCGGGCAACGGGACGGCGATTCCCGCGCCGACGCTCTTGAATTCCTCCCCGCTTTCGTATAATGTGTCCACCGGAACGCCGGCCTTCAAGTTTTCCATCGCTCCGCCAATACCTGCTGCGCCCCCCACCCGCGGCAGCGCGGTGATTATCCTCGCCGCTGCGTTTATTTTTCTCCGCCGCCGATGATTCTAAATTCCCATTTGAATTCAGATTGATTGCCCTTCCTCCGTCTGCTAATTTCTCGCGGTCATGGCCCGCACGTTCAAACGCAAGGATCGCCTCAACGCGATGTCGGAAATCAACATCACGTCGTTGCTCGACCTCGTGTTCTGCCTGCTCATCATCTTCATGATCACGGCCACCGCCATTGAGCAGCACATCCCCATCCACCTGCCCGTCACCGAACACGACGCCTCCGCCGCCGCCGACCCGAAGCAGAAATTCGTGTCGGTGACGATTGACGAGCAGGGCCGCCTCTTTTACGACAAGGGCGCGACGCCCGTCACCGCCGAGGAATTGACCGCCCAGCTCAACGCCCTCGGCCAGCAGCCCAACCCGCCGACGATTGACCTGCGCGAGGCCGCGACCGTGCAAGCGCAGCAGTTGGATCCCGTGTTGGTCATGATTCACAAAGCGGGCCTCACCAAGCTGAGCCTCGACACCCAGGTGAAATAAATGTCCCCCACCGTCCCCTACCCGCAGCCGGAGTCGCGCACGCCGCTGGCCTTCAGCCTGGCGGTGCTGCTGCATGGGATGGCCGCGGTGGCGCTGGTGGTGTTTTTGTGGAATCGGCCCGCCCCCCCCCCGCCGCCGCAAACCATGACGTTTGAAATGGTCGCCGGGCCCGGCGATGCGCCGACGACGGGCGACAATAATAAATCCACGACCACAACGACGTCCTCGTCCATGCCCGATTTGACCACGACCAAAAGTATTTCCCCCACGCCGCCTGCGGATACTGTCCCGCCGCCACCGGCGGATGTGACGCCGACGCCGACGACCAAGGAAAACACCTCGATAGTCAAGCCCACGCCCACCACGGTCGTGCCGAAGCCGCAAATCAAGACTCCGCCCATACCCAAGCCGCAGCCCAAAACTCCCGCCACGACCACGCATTCCACCTCGACAACTCCGCAAGTGATGACGGCCCAGCAATTCCAGCAAAGCCACGGCATCACCGCCGCATCCTCCTCCACCGCGCAATCCACCTCGCCCCGCCGGGGAGCGGTGACGGCCCCGGGCGTCCATGTCGGCCCGATTTCCACCAGCGGCACCGCTGCGGGTAATTCCTCCGGCGGCCGTGG
>DATHOB010000308.1:0-3576 GCA_035485355.1 Opitutales bacterium
CGAAATAATGCGGCTCCGGCGCGCCGATGCCCGTAAGCGCGGCTTTGGGCAATACTGGATTCAGTGAATGGGCGATTTGGGCGAGGTTGGTGTAGCTGGACTGGCGAAAGTTGCCGCGAATGGCAATGGAGTAATCGGGAAAAACCTCGACCGTGCAGTAAGCGTTGTTGGGCAGGCCCGGTTCCTCAACCATGGCGCGAAAGACGCAATAGGGAATGTTGTTCACCGACGACAAATAGTTTTGGTGCCAATGGCCTTGCAAGACGGCGAGCACCTTGCCGGACTTTTCCAAGATGGCGCGCGTGGCGGCGGCGTTTTTGATTTGAAAATCGCCCGCGCCATTGGTCGTGTCGCCGTCGAGGCGTTGGTGCACGAGGATGATTGCGGGGTTGGGGGTTTTGGCCAAATCATCCGCCAACCATTGCAATTCGCTCGCGGGCAGGTTGCTGTCGGCCCAACTGAATTGGCGGCGGCCATAAGGCGCGCCCGCGGAAGTGAAACAGGCATCGAGCACGACGAAGTGCACCGCGCCGCGTGCTCCGACGAAAGGAATATCGAAAGAATAGGGTGCGGGGCGGGCCTGGGTGTTGGCGAAAAATTCCTCCTTGGTCAGGGTGAAGACGCAATGATTGCCCAACACATAGTGGCGCGCGGTGTTTACTTTGGCCCACTCGGCTTCGATGGCGCGGAGCCAGCCGGTTTCGGTGGCGATGTTGGGGGGGGAGCAATCGTCCCCCGCAAAATCCACAAAGTCCCCCAGCATCACCGCGAAGGCCAGGCCAACATGGTCTTGCTGTACGATGGTGTTGAGCGCGGCGACTGCGGATTGCATTTTCGCGAGTGAATCGCGGTACACGCGGGGCCCGTCGGGATTTTTTTCACCATAGTGAATATCCGTGACGAGGCCGAAACGCAGACTGGGAAGCGGAGACGATTTACCCAACGCCGATTGCGCGGCTTGGGATTTTTCGGGTCGGGTGGCGCAGCCCGTCGCCGCGCCGGCCAGCACCATGGCACCGGAGAAGATGAAATGCCGCCGGGTTTGTAGGTCGGGCATGGGAATAAATACGTGCTCGCGGAGGGAGATTAATCCGCCTCCATCACCAGCGTGTCGTACATCAAGCCATTGGGCAGGCCGGGGCCGCCATCCGTACCCACGCTGCTGTCACTGGTGGTGGCGCGCAGGGTGAGGGTGTTGTCGCCTTTTTTGAGAAGGCTGGCCGGGAAGGTTATTTCGCTGCGGTTATACACCCCACTGCGGTTCGCCGAGCGGCGCAAGCTGCCATCGTCAGGATGGGATAAGCTGCCAATGCTTTCGCCATTCAACGCCAGGGCGACGTTGCCCTGGCCGCCCGCCATGGCGATGGTGAGGTAGGCATTGCCGGTGTAGGTTTTATCGAGGTTGAAAGCCACCATCCAGGTGCCCGTGCGCTGGGCAAAATACCAGTCATTGGCAGGCGTGCTTTTGCCAATGGTGTAGGTCAGATCAGCCGGCACTTGATACAATAACATGGCCGCGCGCGGGCCGTTGCCGAGTTTGAATTCGCCGGCTAAACGATCGGATTGGCCAATTTGCCAGAGAAAGTCGGGATGATACGGAGCGTCCCACACCAGCTTGCCGAGGTCTTGCGTGTCGCCGCTGATGGTGATGCCGTCTTGCGCGAAGGATTGGGTGATGGGGCCTTGGGTCTGCCAGGCGTAGAGCGTGTACGTGCCCGGGCGCACGGCGGGGAGCGTGAATTTCCCATTGGCATCCGCCTTCACATAAAACATGTAATCGCCCGATTGGTTGGCGAGCCCGGCGGCGCGGTCTGGCACGGCCCCGGTGCTGTTGCCCGCGCCCGCGCCACCCCGGCCACCACCACCGGTGGTCGGCTGGGCGAGGATGATGTAGGCATTAGCCGCGCTGCGGTCATGCGTGATGGTCAACTGGCCGGTGACGGTCGTGCGCTGCGTCGGGAACAGGGGCTCGTTCATCCATTGATACGGCCATTTTTTTTGTTCGGCGTAGGCGGTTTGCTTGGCGTCAGCGACGATGGCATCCAAGGAATCGCCAGTGTTGAAGTAAACATACCACGGGCCGAAAATTTTGGCGCCGTCGCGGCCGCTGGCCGAGCCGCCGCTGCCGAGGTGGCCGCCACCGAGATAATTCAAAATGAGTGCGTCCTGGTGCACGGACAAATCCTGGCGCAAGGGGCCGCCGGCGTATGCTTCCGTGCTGACGGGGATGAACCACGCACCGAAGCCATGGCCGAGGTGGCCCCACATCGGCGCTTCAGAATAATAGAGGCACCAGTCATATTTGGAATACACACTGCCCTCGGGCAGGCCGGCGGGGTTGTTGGCGGGCAGGCGCCAGGTTTCGTCGGCCACGTTGCCTGGGTCGTGAATACTTTGGAGAAAAGCGTAGGAAATCTGCATATCCATGCGCTCGGGAGTCCAGGTATGGTCGAGGATGTGCATGTCGAAGCGGTACATAGTGCGCATCTCGCCACTAAAATTGCTGCGGATGATGACGTAGGGGTGGATACCGCTTTCGCCCGGGAGCATCACAAAGTGGTCTTCGAGGTAGGGGGAGCCGTTGTCGATGATGGCGAAGTGGACGCGATAGGGCTGGTTTTCAAAAACCCGGATGATGCGGGCGTGCAGAATGCCGTTGCTGCCGCTATAGTCGTGGTAAAACGTGCGCTGGGCATTCTGATCGCGCGGCATGATGCCGTTAAGGTTGTGCGCAAGCTCCGTGCCCTTGACGATGATGGAGGTGGCGCTGAAATCCTGGATGGCATCTTTGCCAAAAGTGATTTTGAGCAGGCCGTTGTCGAGCACCATGGCCGGAATGTCTGACGGGGCGTAATCACCGACGGCGAGGGGCTTGCCGTCCATGGTCATCGTCACCGGCGCAGGCGCGGTGGCCGGTGTGGTCGCCACGCAGGCGGTGGAAACCAAGGAAAACAACAGAACGAGAAAGGTAGCCGGGGCGGAAGGGAGGCGCATGGGGGGTGGGGAGAATGGGGGAGAGCCATTCTCGACACCTTCACCGGCAGATTCAAGCCGATTGCGCGGTGGCTGACCTGCTTACACCAACACTCGATATTCACTCCTGGTGCAGGGAAATAGTTAAAGTATAATTTATTATTTCGCCTTGATATTGAAATCGAGCTCGGGGTGGAGTTCGTTGAGGATGGGTTTTTCCAAACCGGCGAGCACTGGCTTGGCCGGGCCGGTGAGGTCGAGGACGATGACTTCGTTTGCGCCGGCGTGCAGCCAGGGGCCGGGGAGGTAGGCCGTTTGCGTGGGTCCGATGTTCCAGAAACGCGAGAGGCAATGGCCGTTGACCCAGATGACGCCATGACCCCACGCGCGCAGATCAAGAAACGTGTCGCCGGGTTTGTCCACCGTGAATGTGCCGCGCCAGAAGGCCGGGCCGGAGGCGGGCGCGGAAGTTGGCGCGGATTTCCATTTCAAGGCGGCGAGTTCGGGTGCTTCCAGGCCGAGGGGGAAAATACTCCAGGGGCCGGATTGTTCAGTTGCCGTGGGGGCAATTGGAATTCCAGCGAGAGTCACCGGGCCGATGAG
>DATHOB010000309.1:0-7920 GCA_035485355.1 Opitutales bacterium
TCCGGCCCCCCATGTTCCAAAAAGTCCTCATTGCCAACCGCGGCGAAATCGCCCTGCGCATTGTGCGCGCCTGCCGTGAGCTGGGCATCAAGACCATTGCGGTCTACTCCGAGGCGGATGAGCAATCCTTGCACGTCCAGATGGCGGACGAGGCGATTTGCATTGGCCCCGCTCAGTCGAAGGAAAGCTACCTGCGCCCGGATCGTATTATCGCGGCCGCGGAGATTTCAGATGTGGACGCCATTCACCCAGGCTACGGCTTCTTGGCCGAAAACGCGACTTTTGCGGAGATGTGCGAAAAGGCGAACATCAAGTTCATTGGCCCGCGCGCCCAGGCCATCAGCCTGATGGGCGACAAATCCAAGGCCAAGGACGCCGCCCGCCGCGCGAAGGTCCCGACGGTGCCCGGAAGTGACGGCCCCGTGGCTAATGAGAAGGAAGCCATTGCCATCGCCCAGAAAATTGGTTTTCCGGTCATCATCAAGGCGGTCGCCGGTGGTGGCGGCAAGGGGATGCGCCTGGCCCACAATGCGATGTCTCTGGCCCGCGAGTTCGACACGGCTTCCCATGAAGCAGAAAAAGCTTTTGGCAACGGTCAGGTCTATATCGAAAAGTTCATTGAAGACCCCCGCCACATCGAATTTCAAATCTTGGCCGACCAGCATGGCAAAGTGCTTCACTTGGGTGAACGCGATTGCTCGGTGCAACGGCGCTACCAGAAGCTTATTGAGGAGTCGCCGTCGCCGTTTTTAACCCCCGGATTGCGCGCCACGATGGGTAAAATGTCCGTCCGTCTGGCCGAAAGCGTCGGCTACCAGAACGCCGGAACCATCGAATATCTGGTCGACCGCCACGGGGATTATTACTTCATGGAGATGAACACGCGCATCCAAGTCGAGCACGGCGTGACGGAAGAGGTCATTGACCGCGACTTGGTCAAACGCCAGATTCGCATTGCGATGGGCGAGAAGCTGGATCTGGAGCAGAAGCACATTGTATTCACCAAGCACGCCATCGAGTGCCGCATCAATGCCGAGGATCCCTCGCGCAATTTCGCGCCCTGCCCGGGGGAAATCGGCCTCTATTACCCGCCCGGCGGCCACGGGGTGCGCGTGGACTCGCATTGCTATTCCGGCTACCGCATCTCGCCGCACTACGACAGCATGATCGGCAAGCTCATCACCTGCGCCCGCACCCGCGAGCTGGCGATTGACCGCATGTATCGCGCGCTCTCGGAATACATCGTGCGCGGCATTGCGACGACCATCCCCTTCTGCGCCGCCGTCATGCGCGACCCGATTTTCCGCCAGGGCCGCGCCACCACGCGCTATGTGGAGGAATTCATGAACCGCGTGCCGAAGGATTTGTATTCGGCCAACCCGCATCCGGCGCCGTAGGCAATTACGGTTAACTCTCCATGCCCCGCTTGTTTTTAATCCGCCACGGTGAAACGGCGTGGTCCCTTTCCGGCCAGCACACTTCGCGGACGGATTTGCCCTTGACGGATAATGGCCGCGCCGCGGCGGCCAAATTGCCGGCCCGTTTGGCGAAATATTCCTTTGCGCTGGTGTTAACCAGCCCGCGACTACGCGCCCGAGAAACCGCGAAATTGGCTGGTTTTCCCAACGCCGAAGTCTGCGAAGACCTGCGCGAATTCGACTACGGCGAATACGAAGGGTTGACGAAAGCGCAAATTCGCGCGAAGGCACCAGGTTGGAATAGTGTGCTCACTGATCCTTGCCCCGGGGGTGAGACCCCCGCGCAGGTTGCCGCCCGTGCGCAACGGGTTGCGGCGCGGGTTCGTGCCACCAACGGTGATTGCCTGGTTTTCACCCATGGGCATCTTGGTCGCATTCTCGCGGCTTGCTGGTTGGGCCAACCGCCCATCTTCGCCCAGCAATTTTCGCTGGATACGACGACGCTGAGTATTCTGGGGGACGATGGCGGACGTGCTTATATTCAGGCTTGGAATTGCGGCGCGGAAAACGAAAAATAAAACCCGTGATTCCAAGACTTCTGCGTTTTGCACCGATATACCAGGAACGGGTCTGGGGGGGCTGCGCATTGCACGAAAAGCTGGGTCGCAAATTACCCTCGGGAGCACCGATTGGTGAAAGTTGGGAAATGGTGGATCGACCGGAAGCGCAATCCGTGGTTATCGGCGGGTCGTGGGCGGGGCGTACTTTGCGCGAATTGATGGAGCACGAAGTGGGGGCGGTGATGGGGCCGCGCTGGAAAAAGAAAAACCAGTTTCCCATTTTGGTGAAATGGCTCGATGCTCGTGAGCGGTTGTCCCTGCAAGTACATCCGCCCGCCAGAGTGGCGAAAAAGTTGGGCGGCGAGCCAAAGACGGAAAATTGGTATGTGGCCGAGGCAATACCGGGCGCGGCATTGATCGCGGGACTTAAGCGCGGGGTGACACGCAAGGATTTTGAAAAGGCCTTGGAGGGTAATAAACTGGCACCACTTGTGCACCGATTTCGCGTGCGACGCGGCGAAAATTTATTTGTGCCCAGCGGGCGAATCCACGCCATTGACGCGGGGCTGCTGATTTTGGAAATTCAGCAAAACTCCGACACGACCTATCGCGTGCACGACTGGGGGCGCGTCGGTCTGGATGGCAAGCCAAGGAAACTGCATGTGGAGGAATCGCTGCGGTGCATAAATTTCAAGGATTTTGAACCTCAGCCGAAACCCACGGGCAAGAAGGCGGCGGTGCTGGCGGATTGCGCCGAGTTTCGCATCCGGCGAATACCGCTGGCTAAAGGCGCGGTGCTCAATTTTCGCGCAGGGGAGCAGCCGCGGATTGTCTCGGTGGCGGAAGGTTTGCTCAAAAGCGATGACCCATCGAATCCTGCGCTCGAACGCGGCGCAAATGTCCTCATCCCCTATGCCAGTGCGGTTCGTTTTGCGGCAATGAAATCGAGTATGATATTAGTGACGGAAAATTTCGTCCGAGTATAAAATTTTAAAACCAATTTACTTCCATGCCCACTCTCATTTCCTGGAATGTCAACGGCTTGCGTTCAGTCATAGGCAAGGGCTTATTGACCTTCATTGAACAACGCATCCCGGATGTGCTGTGTTTGCAGGAAATCAAGATTTCCGAGGAGCATGTGCCGGCGCTCGCACTACCGTATGCGCATCAATTCTGGCATCACGCGGAAAAACCGGGCTATTCTGGCACGGCGATTTTGTCGCACGTGAAGCCCAGGCAAGTGTTGCGGGATTTTCCGGGAAAGCATGTGCATCCCGCCGAGGGCCGGGTGTTGGCGGCGGAGTTTGCGGGCTATTGGCTCGTGAATGTATATGTGCCCAATTCACGCCGAGAGTTAGTACGTCTGCCCTATCGGCAAAAAGAGTGGGACCCGGCTCTGCGCAAATTTCTCTCTGACTTGGCGCGCGAAAAGCCGGTTATTGTGTGTGGTGATTTCAACGTCGCTCACGCAGAAATTGATTTGGCCAATCCGGCATCCAACCGGCGCAATGCGGGTTTCACCGATGAGGAACGCACGGGATTCACTGATTTGCTGGGCGCGGGATTTGTGGATGTGTTTCGGGACAAGCATCCGGGCGAGAAGGGGCACTATTCCTGGTGGACCTACCGCTCCGACGCTCGGGCACGGAACATCGGGTGGCGCATTGATTACTTTCTCGTTTCCTCTCCATTGGCCAAGAAAGTGCGCGAAGCGTTCATCTGGCCGGATGTCACCGGTTCGGACCATTGCCCGGTCGGGATTGAGCTGGCGGCGAAATTATAATTTTTCCAGCTCGCGCATAGTGGCGGCGGCGCCATCTTCCGCACGTAGGCGGGTGGCGCAGTCGGCGACGTGGCGCATAACTTTCACATCACGCAAGGTGGTTTCCAGGGCATTTTTCAACGATTCCGGCCAAGTTGCAGCGGACAATATTTTTGTCACGCCCAATTTTTCCGTCGCCCGCGCCCACCAAATTTTGTCAGCGCTTTGCGGGAAAATGATTTGCGGGCGGCCAATATGCAGGGCGGCAGAAGTAGTAGCAACACTGCCGGAATGAATGACGATGGTCGCGTAGGTAAACAATTCTTCGAGCGGGGCGGGGCCGACGACCAAAACTTCCGGACGTTGCGGATCCGCCGCTAAAGCATTTTCAGCGCATTGCACGACGAGTGGCGCGCCCTGCGGCCAATAGGCGAGCAGGCGCGAGAAAAGATTCCGTGCTGCGTTCTGCTCCAAATTTGCCAGAATTACCAGTGGCAGAGCAGCGCCAGTTTGTTCGAGGGCGCGTACTTGGGTGATTTCCACGGCGGCGCGTTCACTAGGTACAGGCTGCCCGCGCAGGAAGCCCGTATAGGCATAATTGAGTGGTAAAGCACCCGCGGGAGGAAAAAATACTTGCGAGGCTGTGACGAGGGCACGATCGGCGGGGTTCAAAAGGTATCCGTGAAAGCTCCCCAAACCCTGCGAATGCAAAGTTGCCCCCACGGCTTGATTTACGAAGTAGTCGAAATGCTTTTCTGCAGTTGTCCATTCACTGCGAAGACGGTGACTTTGCCAAAATTTTGGCGTCCATTGCGGTGCGGCTGCAGCGCCTTCGGGAAGGGTATCGGTATACGGCACATCATTCGGATTGAATACGAGCACGGCACTTTTTCGCCCAACTTTCTGCGCGGCAAGTTTAAGGAAGGAAAATGGGTGGGTGGTGACTAGCGCATCGTATTCGGGTAGTCGCGCGAGCGTTTCTTGCAGTAAGTTGCCCAGAATTGGCGTCAGTCCGTCATATAAAATTTCCAATTGTGCGGGGTGGCTCTTTGCCGCCTGAATTTGCGCATCTAACGCAGCCCAATCGATTTTGCTTCCTGAACCGGGAATGCCCGCGAAAACCAGTTGGGCTTGCGCAACCGCACTTTGATGGTCGAAATCCATCAATAGCGTAACTCCATGGCCAGCCTTGCGCAGTGCCGCACCCAAAGCTAAAAATGGCGGCAAGTCACTGGCCGGGCCGGGGATGGAGAGAAGGAAGTTCACGGAATGAAAAGGAAAGGCGGGGGCAAAGTGTCGCCAAGGAACTGGGCGTGAAAGGCAAGTTGACCGCAGATTTACAGACCCATACTTTTCCGCGACAACATTACTTGATGCCAGAGTGCCTCAGCCCCTCAGCTTCATCACAAGTAAATGGCAATGGCGGTTAAATTATCCGGGCCACCGCGGTCATTGCCAAGTTTGACCAGGCGGGCGACGAGCTTTTCCGGACTTTCGCTGCTGAGGACTTCAAAATTAAGTTCTTCTTCGTGGAAGACCTTGGTGACGCCGTCAGTATAGAGTAGGAGACGGTCGCCCGCTTTGACTGGAGCGGTAAAAGTGTCCACTTCGATATCCCCGGCTTGGCCGATGCAGCGGGTGAGCGTGTGGGTGTAATAATCCGGAATATACATATTGTCCCCTGGGCGCAGGCGGGCGCGCATTTCCTCGGCCATGGTGTGATCGGTGGTCAACTTTTTGGCGGGCTCACCGTGGCGGAAAAGATAGAGCCCACTGTCGCCGACATGGCCAACTTCGATTTGCCCGCGGAGAAGGCGAAAGGCGGTAAGTGTCGTGCCGATGCCGACATCCTCGCTCACGAGGCGGCCTTCATCATGCACGCGTTGGTTGGCGAGATTGAAGAGGTTGCGCAAATCGAGCTTACCATTGCGACCGGGGGCCTCGAACCATTTTTGGAGGCATTCCACTGCCAGCGTGCTGGCCAACGAACCCTCGGGCAGACCGCCGAGGCCATCGGCCACCGCAAAAAACGCGTGGCGGGGCAGTGCGAGGAATGCATCCTCATTGTGCTCGCGCATCAGGCCGCAATCGGATTGCCCAAAGGCCTTGAAGGAAACGGTAGGCGTGTCAGCCATGAATGGCAATAAAGGGGGTTATAACGCTGGACTTTCCCTGAAAGGTGGCGTCGGCAGGGTTGAAAAGGCAGCTTTTCATTTATATACGGTCGCGACGCGAAAGTAAAGCGGCGCATTACAAAAGATTGGCCGGGTTTATTTCGCTATAGGTTGGACAACCCTGGTTAAAATTCCTGACAGCCGAAGCTTGACCTTTTTTAGAATTATTCTAAATATTACTGCCCGCAACTTTTACCATGCCTACTGCCACACCTTTGCCTGTAATGACTGACGACTCCTGGGTCGCCGGTTTGGCGGCGTTTTTAGAGGCACAGGAAAACGTTGAGGCCGTCATAGTCGAACCTGGCAAACGGCGTATCTCGGTCGCCACCCTTGGGCCGGTGGATGAAACCCGATTGCGAAGCCGCCTGGCCGAAACCTTGCGGTTATTGGAAGCCACTCATAGTCAGGCTGCTACAAGCAATGTCTTGCCGGCGGGCATGAAAGTCCGGCAGGTGGATGGCCGAACAACCTTGGAAAAGGGCGAACTTTGCCAAACAGCGAACCATTTTCGCAAATGGCGCGATATTCCATGGCCGGAAATTGGCCAGACGCATGCCCACGACACTGGCGAGGATTGGAAGCTTCTGGGTGCGCTGGCGGGGGCATGTTTTGTTTTTTTAATCGCTGGTTTTGTCGTGCCGACTTTTGTGCCGGGCCTTCTCTGGTTGGGCCCGGCGCTATTTATTATCGCCATGTGCGCGGGTGGGTGGGATGCGTTGGTGGATTCCATCGAGGGGTTGAAGCACCTGCAGGTGGACATACATTTTTTGATGTTGGTGGTCGCCGTGGGCGCCAGCGCGATCGGGCATTTTGGCGAAGGCGCGTTATTGCTGTTCTTATTTTCGACCTCGGGCGCGTTGGAAGAATTTGCCTTGCACCGCACCCGCCGCGCTATTGATGCGCTGTTCAAGGCCGCGCCCAAAACCGCCCGGCGCGAAAAATCTTCGGGTGGCGAAGAGATTGTCCCCGTTGAGGAAGTACGCCCGGGTGATGTACTGCTTGCGCGCGAAGGTGATGCATTTCCCGTGGATGGAGAAATCATTTCCGGCAAAACGGCTGCGGACGAATCGACCCTTACCGGTGAATCCACCCCAGTGGAAAAACAAGCGGGTGACCCGGTGTATTCGGGCACGATAAATTTGTGGGGTGCGGCGCGGTTCCGGGCCACGGCGGTGGCCGCGGAAAGTTCGCTGCAAAAAATCATCCGCCTCATCCAGGAAGCGCAGCACCTCAAAGCGCCGAGCCAGCGGTTCACCGACAAATTCGGCACGCCCTACGCGTTGGGTATCATGGGGCTGTCGGCGCTTTATTTTGCATTTTGCTGGCTGGTGCTGAAGGCGCCGATGTTTCAGAACGACGGCCTGAATTTTTCCGCATTTTACCGCGCGATGACGTTGCTGGTCGTCGCCAGCCCGTGCGCACTCGTAATTTCCATCCCCTCGGCGATTCTGGCCTCCATTGCGTGGGGCGCACAGCGGGGAATTTTGTTTCGCGGTGGAGCCGCGCTGGAAAAACTGGCGGGGGTGGATGTCGTCGCACTCGACAAGACCGGCACGCTCACCACTGGCGAGCTCGTCGTCGAAAGCGTCGAAAGTTTCCCCCCGGGGCGCGAAGATGACGTCACTGCGCTGGCTCTGGCACTCGAACAGGAAGCGAACCACCCGATTGCGCGCGCGATTGTCCGCTTTGGCCGCGACCGTGAAATCAAACTGCGCACGGTGGATAAATTCCGCGCCATCACCGGCCAAGGGGTGCAAGGCGAAGTGGACCGCGCGCGCTGTGTCCTGGGCCGGCGCGAATTGGTTGAACAAGGGCCTCTGGGTGAATGGGCGAAGTCGTTGCCGCTGCCTCCGCCGGATTTTGCGGAAGTATGGCTCGTCACGGAGCAACTGCTCGGACGATTGCTTTTGCGCGATCAAATTCGCACCCAATCCGCACCCGTGCTGGCGGAGTTGAAGGCGGCGGGGCTGCACACCGTCATGCTCACCGGCGACCGGCGGGAA
>DATHOB010000310.1:0-11624 GCA_035485355.1 Opitutales bacterium
TCAATGGCGGTCATGGCATCCACACTATCATCCAAAAACAGGAACAAGCCGTAGCCTTGGTAGCGGCTGGGGTCGCCATCGACATAAATTGTCCCAGTTTTCTGAAACGTGCCGGAATCATCCGGCTCCATGGTCACGGCGTTGCTGGTGCCAATGATGATCGTGCCGGCTTTGTTATGGATTTTGGACAACTGTTGGCGTTGGGTTGGGTACGCATTGGAGGTGTTGGGGAGTGTCTTGTCTCCAAGGTAGGGCTTCGTGATCATTCCATAGCCGCGAATATCATCGATAGCCACATCGTTAATGGCCAAATATTGGGGATCGGTTAGCACGTCCGGCCATTTGTCCACTGTGACGGCGGATGAACCGGCGACATGTTGCAAATGACCATCAAGGTAAGGAATCAGTTCTTCCATCCAAGATGATTGAAAGGGATTGGCACTCCCCGGTTCATCCCCCGGGACAGTGGACTCGCCGTAAGTGGGCGCAGGCAGCAGGTCATTATTGTCTTGGGAGTAAAGAATCAATGCATGGCCGATGGCCTTGAGATTGCCCAAGCCAGCGGTTTTGCGGGCAGTCGTTTTGACGGAACTGATGGTGGGAATCAGGATCGACATCAAAATGGCAATAATGGAAATAACCGTAAGCAGCTCAACCAAGGTAAAGCCAGCGCGCGCCGCACGGCGTGTAGCAGTGCGGGTAGTGTGCCGCGGATTGAGGTGGCGAGGTCGCGTCATAAACTGCAGTTGGCGTGAGGGGTAATTCACCGTCTGGGGGTATCTTTAAAATGCTATACCTTACCTGCCGATTTTGCACCCGGCTCGCAAGCGCATAATATACGAACGGGCTCAATTTCCAGCTTTCCACCCAAGGTGGAATTGGCATACAAGTCTGTCTGCACCCACGCCGTGGCATGAATCCAAGCCCCACTCGCTCATCCATCAAATTTGAAGCTGCGGCGTCCTCACCCTCGCAGCCGGCTTCTTCCAACGCCACTGGGCCATTGGCTGCTCTACCCCCGGCCGCGCGCATCCTGCGCACCGCAGCGCGGCTGTTTTACGAGCAAAGCTACCATTCGACCGGCATTAACCAAATCATTGCCGAAGCCGGGGTGGCGAAGGCCACTTTTTACGCCCATTATCCGTCAAAAGAGTCCTTGGGCGCGACGTGGCTCTCGCAGCAGCACGATGCCTGGGTAAGCTGGCTCAGCGAACGGGTGTCGCCCGTGCCCGATGCGCGCCGCCGCGTTGCGGTGTTGTTTGATTTGCTGGAAGTCTGGTTGCGTAACAACGAATACCGCGGCTGTCCATTTCTCAACACCAATGCGGAGCAGCCGAATCCACCCGCCGCCTTGCGCGCCATCATCCTGCAGCACAAAACTTTTTTGCGCGATTATATGCGCAACCTGATGCGCGCCGCTTTGCCGGGCCGGCTCGAAGCCGATCGGATGGCCCTTGCCGCCTATGTTTTATTTTGCGGCGCAATCATTGAAGCCCAAGCTTTTCGCGATCCCTGGCCCGTGCGCACCGCGGCGCAGACTATACTGGGATGGTTTTGATGATGGGTCAGAGAATCACCCTCACCCGCAAAACACCGGCGCTCCCTGCACGGCAACGGTTCCGGTGCGGCCGTCAATTTCCCGCGCATACACCTCGCAAATGGGTATTGCAGAGCGTTGACCCAACAAGGACCGGGCGACGTCTTCCAGTTTGATGAATTCGACGCCCGTCGTTTGCGCAGTGGCGAGCAAGGCTTGGAACAGTTCCAAATAGCGCTGGCCCTCGAGTTCGGCATGGATGGTCAGCACATGGACGTAATCATCGGGCGCTTCGGTGATTAATTCGCGATAGTGGGCCACGATTTTGCCCAGGGGGAACTCCGGGCGGCCCAGCAATTCATCCAGAGTGGGAAGGGTGGTGGGAATTTGCAGGGTCTGGAAGGTCTCGTTGCCAATGCGCGGGAAAAAGGGATGCGGCCCGCGGGTGTCGCTGCCGTAGAGCAGGCCGGCTTCGTCGTAAACGCGAAGACTGTGGGCGTTGGCTTGCCAGCCGGGAGTGCCGGCGGTGCGCGGCTTTTCCCCAAAAATGCGCTCGAATTCCGTGATGGCTTGGCCGAATTCCGCGCGGGTTTTCACCAAGTCCCAGCGGGCGAGGTAATCCTGCCAGGCAAAGTGGTCCCAGCAATGAATGCCGACGGCGAAATCTTGGCCCCGCACCGCGCGGAGCACGCCTTCATTACGCGCGCCGATGCGCAAGGCGGGGAGAAGCGTACCGCTTAAAATGGTGCGCAAACCATAATTGCCCGCGACGTTCGTGCGGCCGATTTTCTTTAAAAAACCGGGGCGAAACACCCGGCGGATGGCCTTGCCGGTGTTGTCCGGCCCGAGGGAGAAAAGAAAAGTCGCCGGGCAGCCGGCGGCGCGCAAGGCCGAGGCAAGCGCAGGCACGCCCTCCCGCGTTCCGCGGTCGGTATCCACATCGACTTTTATGGCCAGACGCACGCTCATAATGTATAGCTAAGTCCCGGCGGCCAAAGAGGTTGAGTCGCCAATCGAGCATCCGACAGGCACCAGCGAAACTTCCTCCGTGCCTTGAGGCAAGACCGAAAACCGGCTGATTATCGGTGGCCGTTGACCTAAGCTTGACCCCGGGCTTGGAAATCCCTTAAGTTGGTCGGCTTGGATTACTGCCCGATAGTGTAATGGTAGCACAAGTGATTTTGGTTCACTTTGTCATGGTTCGAATCCATGTCGGGCAACCAATTTGAGAGTGTTCTTGCCTTTTGGAGGACAACGGTTTACACCCTGCGGGAAGCAACCCCAACCCCATGTCCAAAACGAAAAAAGTCCTGCTGGTTGCCAATGGCGACCAACGCCAGTCCGCCAATGAAGTTTGCTGGGCGGCCCAGGTGGAGATGGAGCAAGCGCTCACCGCCGCGCTCAAAAAAAAGGGTTATCAACTCGTCCGCGCCCATCCGTTTGATGCCGCGCGCAAACACGGATTCATCCAATCGCAAAAAGAAGGGATGGAGGTGTTTGCGAAACTCGATCCGGAGACTCCGTTGATCGTGGCCGAAGCTGTGTGGCAGTATTCGCATCATATTTTGCATGGGCTGATTTCGCACCGCGCGCCGATTCTCACGGTGGCCAATTGGAGCGGCACCTGGCCGGGCTTGGTCGGGATGCTGAACCTCAACGGTTCGTTGACCAAGGCGGGGGTGAAATATTCGACGCTCTGGAGTGAGGATTTCATCGACGAGCCGTTCTTGAATAATCTGGCGACGTGGCTCAAGAGCGGCGTGGTGCACCACAAGACCGCGCACGTCAAACCGCTGGCGCGCTGCGAAGTCCCGGCCAAGGCCCGCGCCGTCGCGCAAAAAATCGCCGCCGATTTGCTCAAGCACAAGGCGATCATGGGCGTGTTCGACGAAGGCTGCATGGGGATGTATAACGCCATCATCCCGGACGAATTGCTTTTCCCCACGGGGGTTTACAAGGAACGGCTCTCGCAAGCCGCGCTATATCAAGGCGCGACGCAAATCCGCGATGCGGAGGCGCGGGCTGTGTACGACTGGCTGCGCGCGAAGGGGATGAAGTTCCACCTCGGCGGCGTCGAGGCGACCGATTTGACCGAGCACCAGGTTATCTGGCAGTGCAAGATGTATATCGCCGCGCTGCGCATTGCCGACCAATTCGGCTGCGACTTGATTGGCATCCAATACCAGCAGGGGCTGAAGGATTTGCTCCCGGCGTCGGATCTGGTCGAGGGTTTGCTCAATAACAGCGACCGCCCGCCGGTGACGAACGCCGCGGGGAAAGTCATCCACGCCGGGCAGCCGCTTACGCACTTTAACGAGGTGGATGAATGCGCGGGACTGGATGGATTGTTCACGCAGCGCACCCACCACGCGCTCGGCCAGCCGGTGGAAAACACGCTGCACGACTTGCGCTGGGGCGATGCGGACAAGAGCGGCACGACGGACGACTACGTCTGGGTCTTTCTCATTTCCGGCAGCGCGCCGCCCGCGCACCATATTGACGGTTACAAGGGCACGGATTCCATGCGGCAGCCGCCGATGTATTTCCGCCTCGGCGGCGGCACGGTGCGCGGCATTGCCAAGCCGGGCGAGATTGTCTGGAGCCGCGTGTTTATCGAAGACGGGAAATTGAAAATGGATTTGGGCCGCGCCAAGGTCATCACCCTGCCGCGGGACGAAACCGAACGCCGTTGGAAGGCGACGACCGTGCAGTGGCCCATCATGCACGCGGTGACGTACGGCGTCACCCGCGACCAGATGATGGCCCGGCACAAGGCGAACCACATCCAGGTCGCCTACGCGAATTCAGCCGCCTCGGCGGACATGGCGATGTATGCCAAGGCCGCGCTCGCGGAAAAATTGGGCTTGGAAGTATCGCTCTGCGGAACGAAGGCCGACGGGAAGGGGTTTTGAGGAAGCTGGTGGTAGACCTCAATCCGCAAGTGTCCGACAAAATAGGCTCATTTTTGGCCACCGGGTTATATTAATGGGTTGCCCGTTCAGAATTCGTCCGTACGAGGGCAGGTTTTAGAGTTGTTCAGCAACCACACGCAAGAACACAGTTCCACTGGCAGGCAGCACCACGCTGGCCTGAAATTGCGCCGTATAAGTGTCGGCATCCGTTTGTTGCGTGATATTTCCAGGATCCACATCATTCCAAATAACCAAATCCGTTGAAGACTGCGGCACGAGTTGGTAGTCGCTCATGTCTTTGCGCACGCGGTATTGAATCGTAAGATAATTCGTGCCGTCAGTGTTAACCAGGGTGGTCGTCGGCAGCTGCGCGGGGGTGGCCGAGGTATCCAAGTTCATGGCATAGCGAATGAGGTTGGCCGTGCTTCCTCCAAATGGCGAAGCCGCAGGGAGCGCATCGTTGCCGGACAAATCATTGTCTGCCGTCCATTCATTGAAGTTTACGGATACAACGGAAACATCACCCGTGGTGTCCAATTGGGAGGTGTTCCAAGCGAGGTCAGAATTCAAGATGGGGAGCAACAGAGTCGCAAAAGCGCCGGAGAGGCTGCCTATGGTGGGAAACAAATCGAAAGTCGTGTTGAGTGCGGGAAGAAAGCTGTTGAGGAGAGTGACCGCCAACGTGCCCCCGAAGGAGAGGTTACCGCCCACATCTACCGCGCTGTATTGCGTGCCGGGCGTGCCCCCTTCAATTTGTAGGGAGCTGGTTGAGTTGGCGCCAAGGGTTAAATTTTGACTGAAGGTTAAGAGGCCCGGATTGCCGACATTGCCGGGGAGTAAAGTGCCATTGATGTTGGTGTCTCCGCCCACTTCGCCATTGCCCGCCAGAGTTGCCCCCGAATTGATAGTGAGAGCGCCAGTGGACGTATTTCCATTTAAAAACAGGGTTCCGGTGCTGATGGTGGTATTGCCGGTATAGGCGAGGTTTCCTGAAAGAGTGAAGTTGCCCGTGCCAATTTTAGTCAGCGACCCAGTGCCCGACAGATTGCCGCTGTAGGTGTTGTTTTGATTATTGCCACCAACCGTCAGCGCCACTGCGGCCGAGATATTGTTGGATAAAGCCAAATCCAAATTGCCGCTTAACCCGCCCAAAGTTGCGCTCGTCAAGCTGCTGAAATTAAACGTACCACCACCGGTATTATAGATCAGCGTGCTATTCTGCAGGGCCAGAGCCCCCCCAGGGTAAGGGTGCCTGCGGTGATCGTGGTATTGCCCGTGTAGGTGTCCGTGCCGCTCAACGTCAGATTACCCGAGCCGATTTTAGCGAGCGAGCCCGAGCCGGAAAGATTGCCAGTGTAGGCGGTGTCTTGATTGTTGTTGCCCAAATTGAGTGCCACCGCTGCGGTGGTCGAGTTGGCCAAGGCCAAATTTTGGTTTCCGCTCAACCCGCCGAAGGTCGCCGTGGTCAAAGAGCCAAAGTTCAGCGTGCCCCCGCCGGTGTTGTATATTAAGGTGCTGTTTTGCAAAGCTAGGGCATTACCCAGCAACAGCGTTCCGGCGGTGATAGTAGTAGTGCCAGAATACGAATTTGCACCGGATAGAACCAGATTTGACGATCCTGTTTGGGACAAAGATCCGGTGCCGGAAATAATTCCACCATAGGTACTGCTAGTGGTTTGATTGAAATCCAGCGCCGCATTATTCACGATGCTATTGCCAAGATTGGCCGTATTTCCATCCAAAGTTAGGATTCCCGCGCTGATACTGGTGTTGCCGGAATAAGTAAGGTTTCCTGATAAGGTAAAATTGCCTGTGCCGATTTTAGTGAGCGAACCAGAGCCGGAAATATTGCCACTGTAGGTGGTATCTTGATTGCTGTTGCCCACGCTCAGCGTCACTGCCGCGGTGGCCGAGTTGGTCAACGCCAAGTTTTTGTTTCCGCTCATGCCTCCGAAGGTCGCCGCGGTCATAGTGCCAAAAGTAAGCGTCCCTCCGCCGTTGTTGTAAGTCATAATGCTGTTCTGGATGGCCAGCGAATTGCCCAGGGTCAACGTGCCCGCTGTGATGGAAGTGTTGCCCGTGAAGATGTTAACGCCTGAGAGCGTCAGGTTGCCCGTCCCGCTTTTGGCCAGTGCCCCCGCGCCCGACAGGTTGCCGCTATAAGTAGTGTTTTGATTATTGCCGCCGACGGTCAATGCCACCGCACCGGCTGTGGCATTAGTCAGGGCAAGAGTTTGGTTTCCGCTCAAGTCACCGAAGGTCGCCGTCGTGAGGCTGCCAAAACTAATATTGCCGGCGGTGAAATTCAGCGTGCTATTTTGAATGGCCAGGGAATTTCCCAAAGTCAGGGTACCCGCGTTGATCGTGGTGTTGCCCGCGTAGGTGTCCGTGCCGCTTAACGTCAAATTACCCGTGCCGATTTTGGTGAGCGATCCCGAGCCGGTCAGGTTGCCACTATAGGTGGTGTCCTGATTGTTGTTGCCCACGCTCAGTGCCTCGGCGGCGTTTGTCGCGTTGGCCAAGGCCAGATTTTGATTTCCGTTCAAACCGCCGAAGGTAGCTATGGTCAATGTTCCAAAGGCAAGCGTGCCCCCGCCAGTGTTGTAAGTCAAAATGCTATTCTGGATGGCCAGCGAATTGCCCAGAGTCAACGTGCCCGCAGTGATGTTTGTATTGCCCGTGAATGTATTAACGCCCGAGAGAGTCAGGTTGCCAGACCCGTTTTTTGTCAGCGTACCCGCGCCCGAAAGATTGCCGCTAAAAGTGGTGTTTTGATTATTGCCGCCGACCGTCAGCGCCACTGCACCGGCCGTGGCATTGGCCAAGGAGAGGTTCTGGTTTCCGCTCAAGCCGCCGATGACCGAGTCGGTAAGAGTGCCAAAGCTCAATGTTCCACCATTGGAATTGTAAACCAAAGTGCTGTTTTGCAGCGCAGCAGCATTAGCCAATAGTAAAGTGCCGGCGCTGACGGTGGTGTTGCCCGAGAAGGTATTGACTGTCGCCAGAATCAGGGTATTGGCTGCGGCTTGAGTTAAATTGCCCGTGCCAGAAATTGTGATGGAGATCGTGGTCGAGGATCCTTCATTATACGTCAAGTTGGCGTTATCGGTTATATTGCCTAAAATAGATCCGCTGTTGGTGCCGTCACCTAATTGAAGTGTGCCGCCGTTGATCGTCGTGCCTCCGCTGTAAGAGTTGTTGCCGGATAGCACCTGGGTCGTGCTTCCGTTTACCGTGAGCGAGCCTGAGCCCGTAAGATTGCCACTGTAGGTAGAATTTTGATTGTTGCCGCCCAGCGTCAACGCCAGGGCGGTGGAAGCATTGTTGGTTAACGCCAGATTCTGGTTGCCACTCAGGCCGCCAAGGGTCGCGCTGGTCAAAGTGCCGAAACTAAGCGTCCCGCCACCGATGTTGTAAGCCAGTGTGCTGTTTTGCAACGCGCCTGTGTTGCCCAGCAGCAGCGTTCCCGCGGAGATCGTCGTGTTTCCCGTGTAAGTGTTGGTGGCACTGAGGGTAAGCGTCCCTGCGCCAATTTTGGAAAGCGCACCCGCGCCGCTGATGGATCCCGACCATGACGCTCCGAAATTGTTGGTGTCGATGGTCGAGGTGCTACCGGTTGCCAATGCGGCGGAGACAGTGGTGGTCAAGGTGCTGTTGATGACTTGGAGGGTTCCGCCGGCTAAGGTCAAGGTTCCTGCACCCAGAATACCATTGGTGCCGCCCACCTGCAGCGTGCCACCGGAATTGACATTCACGGCAACCGTGGAGTTAGTAGCATTCGCATCAATAGTTAGCGATGCACTGATCATCTGAAGCAAGCCGCCGTTGGCCATGGTCAAACTGCCATCGGCGATCTCAAAGGGGAGTCCCGTAGAATTGCTTATGGTTAGCGTCGAGTTAGTTCCTGTTACCAGCACAGTACCTGCCGCCACACCACTAGTGCCAATTTGGCCGACATGCCCGATAACTTGGGCTCCATTCGTTATGTTCAGAGAGGCGTTGTCTCTTGGAGAAAAGGGATCACCGACATTGGAAGCGACATCTAGATAGCTGCCGGAATTCAAGGTCGAATTGGCCCCATCCACAGTTGTGGTGCCACCACCGAAAAGCGGAAAAGTGGATGTGACGGATCCCCCGTTGGTGATGGTCAGGCTGCCATTGGGATCTATCATTAGATTGTACACGCTTAAGGTCGAACCGGCCCCTGTTACCGTAAGTGCGCCGGTACCAGTATTACCGTTTATTCCGCCGACGGCGATAAAAGGAGCGCCACCGTCGGACACAACATTGCCACCGTTGGAAATCATCAATGATCCATTGCCATTATTGCCGAGGTAAGCACGCTGCCCGAGATCTAACGTCGAACCCGTGCCAGTCACTACAATCGATCCGTTCGACCCGGCGGCATTGCCGACGATGGTATTGCTGCTAAAATTACTGGAAACCAAACTTCCGCCGTTCTGCACGGTCAGCGTGCCATTGCCGAGGTTGCCAACCGTTAGATTAACGGTTGAGAGTTCTCCTGACCCACTGATGGTCAAAGTACCATTCGACCCCAAGGCATCGCCAAGAGTCGTGGAATTACTTGCAGCATCGCTTTCGTTCAGGATTTGCGGCGTGCCGCTATTGATTACGACGTTGTCACTGATAGTCGGCGTCACATTAGTGCTCCAATTCGCTCCGGTATCCCAATCCGTGCTCGTGTTGCCAGTCCATACGACTTGTGCGTCGGCGGCCTTGGCCAAAAAAAGAGCGAGCACTAGCATTGCCAGCCAAGTCAATTTCTGGTCGACACTGGACAATTTCAATGTGCCCTGAGTAAATGGCTTCATAGTCAAATAATACTTTGCGGGGAGAGGCAGCGCGTGCTTCGCCAATGCCAAATCTTATGCGTATAGAGGCCGAAACCTAACGGTCAGACCTATCGCTGCCAAGACCATTATCAATGCGGGCTCCATTTAATCGTAACAGACGATTAAAGCTCATAGACAGTTATTTCCCGCCTCTTTGTCATTTTGCCGGGCATGGCAGGTCGTTTAGGCGATAAGTTCCGCCCGAGGGACCTTTGGTTCTACTCTTGAATCCCCGAATTGTCCCAGGCTCGCGCCCTGCCCGGTGCTTATTTCTCCGCAGCGCTGGGATAGAGGTCCTGGATATTGTCGGGGTGCGGGAGTTTCTTGAGCACGGTGCCGTTGTAGCTGGCTTCCACATACCAGCCGGCTATGTCGCTCACGTAGGAGCTTGAATCCGTGGACTCAACGCGTTGGTAGCCGATGGAAGTAGTGGCTGAGGTGGAGACCACTTTGTCGACGGGCAGGGTTTTCACCACGACTTTGCCGTTCACGGGCACGTCCACGGTGGCCGACCCGCGCACGGTCTTGACCTCCGTGCTGTTGCCGTTGGTACTGGAGTTGGTGGTTTTGACGTAAACGGTGTAATCGATGACCAAATTGGTGATGGGGGCCTTGCCGAGATTGCGGATGGTGAGGTCAACCCAGGTGGAGGCGGTCGCTTTGGTGCTGGAGCTGGAGAGCACGCGAGTGGTGGTGCTAACGGTGGTGCCGTCGTCCGCCGTCTTGGAGACGGTGGTGCGTTGGGGTCTGGAGGTGAGCGCGTTGTCCGTATTGAAGGCGCCGGTTTTCTGTTCCGCATCTACGGCGATGAGCGGCGGGGCAGGTGGTGTGGTGGTGGCGGCCGAGGCGGCGGCGGGCGCGGCGGTGGATGCATGCGCGGGGTAGGAAGTGATGCCCGGCGCGGGGGTTTGGGGAACGGGAACTGAACCGGAAGCGCCCGAGCCAAAGGGCGAACTGGTCTGCGCGGTCAGGATGGTCAAGCCCGCGAACAAAGCGATGAGGCAGGGTAGGGGTTTCATCAACCACAATATAACCCAAAATCATCCCAATGGCACAAAAAAATAACGGGGCGAAGTAGGGTGTTTTGCCAAGGGGGCTGTGCGGGGGTTTCTGAAAAAGCTCGCGGTTGCCAGTCACTTTGAATTATATTCCCCCAAGAATTTTTTGCCGGCATAGCTCAGTTGGTAGAGCTACGGTTTTGTAAACCGTAGGTCGTCGGTTCAAGTCCGACTGCCGGCTCCATTTTTCAAGAAGGGGCAGAGGAGTGGAGGAACGAAGGAACAAAGGATCCGAGGGAAGAGCGGCAATGTAATTTGCCGCAGAAAGGGCCCAGTCGGGCGCACCAAGACTGCGCCCCTACAGATCGTCGTCCTACAGATTGCGCTCTTACAGCGATAACGAAACTATTTATAAAACTCGCGGATTTGCCGTTCGGCTTCGGGGGCGTCTTCGGGGGCGATGTTGCCGATGGCGACGTATTTTTTCAAGTTGTCCAGCGCGGTGACTAGTTCGGCGGCGCGGTCAGGGCCGGGCTTGTCGGGCAGCAAATCGCAACGAAGGACGACGTCCACCGGATTGGGCGCGAGGTGCGAGCCTTCGATGTGGACGTATAGATCGGCGGAGACAAAGCCGGGTTTGCTGATGACGATATGGGTCGCGGCGTCCTTGCCCAGCACCGCCAGTTTGGGCGTCGTGCCGATGTCCACGCCGTCAATCGTGAGCTTCGCGTTGGCGGGGCTGGAGCTAAACGAGATGGTTTCCTCAAAATCACTGTTGGGCGGGTTGGTGCAGCCGGCGCCGAGCATTAGCGCGCCGGCGGCGAGCAGGCCGAGGGAGACGTGAGTTCCCAAAACCATCCAGACCGGGCGAGAAGATTTCATGCGCATGGGAAAATATGAACAGAACTGGAGGATTTGCGCCATGAAAAAGTTTGGTCGCAAAGGAGGGTGCAACGCCAAGCGGAGATTTTATCCATGAATGGGCACGAATAAGAGTCGAAGGAAGGTTATTTACTCCAGTCGAGCATGCGTTGGATGGGCGCGCGGGCTTTTTCCAGGATGTCCGGCGGCAGTTCGATTTGAGGTTTCAAGTCGCGCAGGCAGGCGTGGAGTTTTTCGAGGGTGTTGAGCTTCATGAAGCGGCAATCGTTGCACGCGCATTTGTCCGTCGGCCCGGCGATGAAGGTTTTCTCGGGGAGTTCGCGGTGCAGGCGGTGGAGCATGCCAGATTCGGTGGCGATGATGAAGGCGGGGGCGGCGTGGTGCTTGCAATATGCGACCATTTTTTCCGTGCTGCAAACTTCGTCGGCCAAATCGCGCACGG
>DATHOB010000311.1:0-5163 GCA_035485355.1 Opitutales bacterium
ACTAATGATTCTGATCGGGCGTGGGCAAATTCATCGAATTGCCTTCCCATGGGGCGGGGGCGACCGACGGTACATGCTCGTCCGAGCGATCGGAAACCAAACTATCCGAACAGCCGGAGCAGAGCCCCGCGGCCAAAACAATGGCAGTCAATGCCAGATACAAACGGGAAAACGGACGCATGGGTGAATCAGTTTTCTGCCAGAACGGGCCAGCGGCGGCTTACTTGGCCTCAGTCTGATACGTGACGTTCAGACCTTGCTTCGCAATGCCGAAAAACTTGTTGGGGGCGATATCCTCGGTCGAGGTGATGGCCGCGGTGGCGTGGCTGCCGCTGGTGGCGGTGACTTGGACGATGGCGAGATTGTCATCGCCAACTTTCAAATACAACACGGTGCCTTCGGACACGCCAGTGCCGGTGCCAGTATCCAGCACGAGCAGCCAGTTCCGCGAATCCAACTGCAGAATTTGGGCGGGCGAGGCCGGGGAAAGATTTTTGGGAACCATAGGCGTGGAAACCGTGATAGTGTGGGTCGTGGAATTGGGTTTGCCCGTGTCACCGGGTTTCGAACCGCTGGTGCCGCTATCCGGGGCGGCGGTGCCGGTGCCGGGGTTGGCCTGGAGTTGGGTGATGGTGTCCGTGGCGGTCTTGAGCTGGGTCTTCAAATCGGTAATTTGCGACTGCAAGTCGGGGATGGTATCCACCTGGGTTTGCAAATCGGCCACTTTGCCATTGGCGTCGGAAGCGGCTTTTTTGGCGGCGGTCACAGCGGCATCCTTGGCATCGCTGTCACCCATCGCGCCTTTATAGCGCGTGTTGGCCAGGTCCTCATCGGCGGTGGCGGCGCTTAATTGCTTTTTCATATCGGCCAGGGACTGCGCGTCGGTAGCCAGCTGGGTTTGCGCGTCGGTACCGGCCTTGTCGGCATTGGTTTTGGCCGAAGCCGCAGCCGCGTTGGCTGTGTCGAGGTCGGACTTCAGGCCCGCAATCTTGCCGTTGGAGAGGTAAAAGAGCACACCGGCAGCGATGGCGCCAAGAATTGCGAGGACACGCAGGAGTTGCGAAGCAGCGTTCATAATTCAGTAATTGGGGGGAGGGTAGGGAGGGGAAAGGGTGACAATGCGGGTTTATTATCGCCGCGTCGAGCCATAACTGTAACCGGAAATTGACGGGGCCGTGGTTTTGCGGACGCCTTTCGCCGGATTGGCAGCCAGATGCTCCAACAACTTAAAAATCACTTCCGTCTGAGGTTCAAGCCCCAATTTTGCGGCCAGTTCCGGCGCGGTGAACATTTTTCCGGGGGCCGCGCGAAGAGCCTCTTCGAGCCGCTGTTTTACCTGAAGCAGACCGGCGGCGGCCTTTTTCCCGGCCTCGACCCCCGGTTGGTGGTAGGCGTTGATGCCCACCAGGTTGCCGTAAAAGCCGACCGCCCGTTCATAGAGCGCGATGACCTGCCCGACCGAGCGGGGTGAGGCATCGGCCAGCGTGAGGGTAATGGACGCCCGGCCTTTTTCAGAAAGCGCCTCGCGCGTGCCGAGAAGGAAGCCTTGCAAATAATCCCCCGCTGTCGTGCCCGGCTCGACATCGAGCGCCACGCCATCGCGGTCTTTGAGCACTTCAATAAACGTCGCGAAAAAGTTCGGCACGCCATCGCGCAGTTGCTGGACATAGGCGTGCTGGTCGGTCGAGCCTTTGTTGCCGTAAACGGAAATGCCCTGGTTGACGACGCGGCCTTGCAAATCGAGTTCCTTGCCAAGGGATTCCATCACCAGTTGCTGCAAATAGCGTGAGAGCAACAGCAGGCGGTCTTTATAGGGGAGGATGACCATGTCCTTTTTCCCTTTTCCTTCGGTGAGGAAGTGCCAGGCGAGGGCGAGCAACGCGGCGGGGTTGTTTTCGAGCGGGCGTTTACGGGTCAGCTCGTCCATTTCCTTCGCGCCGGCAAGCAGCACGCGGATGTCCGCCCCTTGCAGTGCCGCGGGCAGGAGGCCGACGGGGCCCAGCTCGGAAGTGCGCCCGCCGACCCAGTCCCACATCGGGAAGCGCGCGAGGAAGCCGCTCTTCTGCGCATATTGGTCGAGGTGGCTGCCGTCGCCGGTGGTGGCCACGGCGTGGGCGGCAAATTTTAATCCGGCGCGGGTGTAGGCGGCCTCGGCCTCGAGCATGCCATTGCGCGGCTCGGGCGTGCCACCGGATTTGGAGATGACGTTGACGAGCGTGCGTCCCAGTTGTCCGTCGAGTTGCTTGAAAATCAAATCAATGCCGTCGGGGTCGGTGTTATCAATGAAAAACATCTTCAATTTGTCCGCGCCGGGTTTGCCCAAGGCCTGGGCGACGAATTGCGGCCCCAGCGCCGAGCCGCCGATGCCGATGCAGAGCAGGTTTTGAAACGCGCCTGCCGCGCCCTTGATTTCGCCGCGGTGGATTTTCGCGGTGAAGGCTTCGATGCTTTGGATGGTCGTTTCAATCTCGCGGGTGATCTCCGGCGTGGGCGCGAGCGCCGGGTTGCGCAGCCAGTAGTGGCCGACCATGCGCTTTTCATCCAGGTTGGCGATGGCGCCGCGCTCCAGCGCGTCCATCGCGTCGAACGCGGCGGACATCGGCGCGCGCAGCCTGGCGAAAAATTCGTCGGTGAAGCCGACGCGGGAGAAATCGGCGGCAAAACCGAGGGATTCAAACGGCAGATAGAATTTTTGAAAATTGTCCCAGCTCATGATGATATGCGGGTGAGGAAGGTGGAAGGCGAATGGCCAGCTTGGCAGGCGGGTTTTGCAAAAACAAGATTAAGAATCAAGGAACTTTCCAGTTGAAAACTTACTAAATAAATCGCAATGCGGGGGGTGCTTGCTCGTTATAAACATCCCTCCGAATTGGAATCGTTTTCTCCTCGCCAATGGGTGGGGGCAGGGGGACAATGCCGCCACCATGTTTATTGCATTAATCATCCTCGTCGTCCTCGTTGTCGGCTTCATCATGTATGCCGTCGGCATCTACAACCGGTTGGTCACGCTCCGCAACCAGTTCAAAAACGCGTTCGCGCAGATTGATGTGCAGCTCAAGCGCCGCTACGACTTGATTCCGAATCTCGTCGAAGTCGCCAAGGGCTATCTCGCGCACGAGCGCGGGACACTCGATGAAGTCATCGCCGCGCGCGGCGCCGCGGTGTCCGCCGGGCAAAAGGCCGCGGCCGACCCGTCCGACCCCGCCGCGATGAAGGCCTTGTGCGGCGCGGAATCGCAACTCACCGGCGCGCTGGGCCGCCTGATGGTGCTGACCGAGAATTACCCGAACCTCAAAGGCAACGAGACGATGATGCAGCTCACCGAGGAGCTGACCTCGACCGAGAACAAAGTCTCGTTTGCGCGGCAGGCGTATAACGATTCGGTGATGCAATACAACACCGCGCGGGAGCAATTTCCGGCCATCATCATTGCCAACAATACCGGGTTCCAGGCCGCGGAATTGTTTGAGATCACGAACACTGCCGAACGCGACGCGCCGAAAGTGAAATTCACTTGAAATTATGAATTAAGAATTAAAAATTAAGAAGTAAAGGCAGCCAGCATGGCAAACCGAGCAAACTTTCCGTGCATTGGGACAAGGGATGATTGGGACTAGAAAACCAAAGCTTATAGCGCGGCTTAATTTCTTAATTCTTAATTTTTACTTCTTAATTTATTTCCTTCCGCCATGGACTTCTTCGCAGCCCAGGAACGCGCGCGCGGGCGCACCCACAGTCTGGTTGTGCTGTTCATTCTCGGCGTGGTCGGGTTAGTCATCACCCTGAACCTGCTCGCGATGATCGGCGTGGGCGTTTACCACGCGAATGCCGCCAATCGCCGACAGGGCTATGGAAACTATGATTCCGGCGAGGGCGACACTTCCGCGCCGGGTTGGAATCCGGCGGTGAATGTCGTGGTTACGTTGGGGACGCTCGCCATCGTCGGCGGGGCGTGCCTGACGAAAATCAACGAGCTCAAGGCGGGGGGCGGCGCGGTCGCGCTCAGCGTGGGGGCGACACCCCTGCCCGCGCACCCGGCGGATTTTGCCGAGCGGCAATTGCGCAACGTCGTCGAGGAGATGGCGCTCGCCTCGGGCGTGCCCGTGCCGGACATTTATGTCATGGAGCAGGAGGAGGGCATCAACGCCTTCGCCGCCGGGTTGACGACGCAGGACGCGACCATCACCGTCACCCGCGGCGCGTTGAAATACCTGACGCGTGATGAATTGCAGGGCGTCATTGGCCACGAGTTCAGCCACATTCTCAACGGCGACATGCGCCTGAATGTTGAGCTTATCGGCGCGGTGTTCGGCTTGCTGGTCATCGCCATCATCGGGCGCACGCTTTTGTACACGCTCCGGGGCGGGAACTTTCGCGGGCGCAACGGCGGGCAAGTGCAAATCGCGATTTTGGCGGCGGGCGTGGCGCTGGTGGCGTTAGGTTCGCTGGGCGTGCTCTTTGGCCGGCTGATTCAAGCGGCGGTGTCGCGCCAGCGCGAGCAATTGGCCGACGCGTCGTCGGTGCAATTCACCCGCAATCCCGAGGGCCTCGCCGGGGCGCTCAAAAAAATCGGCGGCCTCGGCGCGGGCTCAATCATCAATCACGCCCACGCGCAGGAAACCGCGCACATGTATATCGCACCCGCGCTCGACACTGTTTTCGCCACGCACCCGCCGCTTGAGCAACGCATCCGCGAACTTGAGCCGAACTGGGACGGCAAATTCATCGACCCCGCGGCGGGCCACGCTTACGAAGATTCGACACCCCTCGCGAGAGATATTCCGCCCATGGCCGCCGCCACCACGGTCGAGAAATTGCTCGCGCCGGCGAGCGTCGTCGCCGCGCTGTCGCTGGCCCGGGTGCGTGATTGGCGGGCCAGTTTACCGGCGAACATCACTGCCGCGCTGACGAGCGCCGCCGGTTGCCGCGCGTTGACCCTCGCCTTGGCCTTCGACCGCGATGCCGCGCAGTCCCAGGCGCAAATCGCCCATTTGCAGGAAGAGCAAGAACCGGCCACGAATGCCGCCGCCGCATTAGTTCCAGACTTGGCCACCATGGCCGAGGGCCGCCGCCTGCCGCTCCTCGAACTCGCCTTGGCCGGTTTGGGCGACGCCACCCCGCCCGAAAAAAACTACCTCCTCGCGCATTTGCGGGAGTTGACGG
>DATHOB010000312.1:0-3054 GCA_035485355.1 Opitutales bacterium
CAACGGCTGGTGCAGGGCAAGGATTTTTAGCAGGATAATCCGCATGTCCTCCGCGGCTCAATTTCTCCATATCCTGCCGCAAGCCACCGCTCCGGCGGCGGAAAATATGGCCACCGACTGGCTGATGTTGGAGCATTTCCCCCACCCCGAATCCGCGCGCCTGCGATTTTATGGCTGGGATCGGCCTTCATTCACTTTTGGTTATGGTCAAAAATGTCCGGAAGCTCGTGCCCATTGCCCGGCGAGGGTTGATTTAATCCGCCGGCCCACGGGAGGCGGATTGGTGGATCACCGCTCGGATTGGACGTATGCGCTGGTCATTCCGCCTGCTCACGCTTTGGCGCAAGCACGGGCGTGCGCCAGTTACCGCACAGTGCATGAAGCGCTCGCACGGGCTTTGCAGGAATCTGGAGTGCAGTGCCGGTTGCAACCGACGCATTGCGCAGATGAAGTGGCGCATGCTGCACTGGGCAAAAAACTTTCGGTTTGTTTTCAACAAGCAGAACCATTCGACGTGGTACGGTTGGATGATAGCCGGAAAATCGCCGGGGCGGCGCAAAAACGCACCCGGCAAGGGATGCTCTTTCAGGGCTCGGTGGATCGCATGGCGGTTCCGGAATTGAAAAACCGGGAAAATCTGGCGGAGCTTTTTTCGCAACGATTGGGTGAAATCCTGCAGGCAAAACCTCGCGCCCTGGCCCAACCTCCGTTCCCTCCAGTATTGCTGGCCGAAACCGGGGCAAAGTTTGCCGCGGCGGAATGGAACGAAAAACGGTAAGATCACGCCGTGGCCGCCAGTATTCCGCCCAAAGAAATCAACACTGCCGCCGCCAGCAGTTTTCCGGGATGCACGTTTTTCCACTCAGATAATACCACGAGGCCAATGATGACCGTCACCAAAGTGTTCATGTTATAAATCGAAACCAACTGCCCGATTTGCCCGTTGTAACGCTTCAGTGCAATCGCGACGCAAGCCGTGGCCAAGGACCAGAAAACTCCAAATAGCACAATGTAGACTGCCCCGCGTGAAGAGATGGCGAGGTCGCGGTCCCACAGTGCGAACAGCGCGCCCATGAGGAAAATCGTCAGGCCGAGGCCCATCAGATACGGCCCCATGCCGACCCCGGAGCGGTTGCTCACCTTTTGAAAAACGGCCACGACGCCGAATAAAACCGCGGGCACAAACCCGCCAATGACCAGGGAAAGTTGTTTGTTGTCCATGGAATAACCGCTAACACGGCGGGCCGCACCCGCCAATGCAAAAGGGGTCGAGACGGGTGACAAAGCGGAAACAAAACCGATGAATTCAAATCATCCTCTGCTTTTACTCCGCCCCTTTTCTCCTTTGATCCTTGGTTCTTCATTTCCTTGTTTCTTCCCATTGACTCGCTGCCCGATATTTGTCACGAAGGATGCAGTAAGCCAATATTGCATGAACTTTCTCCGCCGCAAAAGTGTCACCGACCTCCAAGCGGAGGCCAAAACGGATAACAGTCTGAAGCGGGTATTGGGGCCGATTCACTTGATTCTGCTCGGCGTGGGCTGCACGATTGGCGCGGGAATTTTTGTGCTCACGGGCCATGTGGCGGCCAATACGGCGGGGCCGGGGGTGGTCTTGTCCTATGTGTTTGCGGGGATTGCCTCGGTGTTTGCCGCGCTGTGCTACAGCGAATTTGCCTCGCTGGTGCCAATGTCGGGCAGCGCTTACACTTACAGTTACGCCACGATGGGCGAACTTTTCGCGTGGATCATTGGTTGGGATTTGATTTTGGAATACGCCGTCGGCGGCATGACGGTCGCCATCGGCTGGTCCGGCCACGTCAAAGAACTTTTGAAAAGCATCGGGGTTGATTTACCCCCCCAGCTAACCGCCGCGTACGGCGCCGTCGTGCAACTGTCAGATGGCACCATGGCCAAAGCGTGGTTCAACCTTCCGGCCATGCTGATTGTGGCGCTCGTCACCACCCTGCTGGTCATCGGAATCCGGGAATCGGCGCGGTTTAACAATTTTATCGTCATCGTAAAACTGCTGGTGATTGCGGTGTTTATTTTCGGCGCGCTGCATGCCGTCAACCCGGACAATTGGCATCCCTTTATCCCGGCCTATGTTCCTCCGGTCGGCGGTGTGGGTGAGGGGCATTTTGGCTGGTCGGGAATATTTTCCGGAGCCGGGACGGTCTTTTTCGCCTATATTGGCTTTGACGCAGTCAGCACCGCCGCGCAAGAAGCCAAAAATCCGCAACGGGACATGCCTATCGGCATCATTGGCGGTCTGCTCGTCTGCACCGTTCTCTACCTGCTGGTGGCGGCGGTGGCCACGGGCGTGGTTCCCTACGCCGAACTTGGCGGCGATGCGCCCATTGTCTATGCCGCGCAAAAAGCCGGCATGAGCAACTGGATATCCCTTTTAATCAATATCGGCATCGTCGCCGGATTATCCTCGGTGATCATGGTGCTTTTGATGGGCCAATCACGCATATTTTGGAGCATGTCGCGCGACGGCCTGCTGCCGCAATTTGTCAATAAAGTCCACCCGCAGTTTAAGACTCCGTGGATTACCTCGATCATCACCGGGGTGGTAGTGGCGGGCATGTCGGCTTTTTTCACCCTCGGAGAAGCGGGCGACCTGTGTTCAATCGGCACCCTGCTGGCGTTTGTCATTGTGTGTATCTCGGTGTTGGTGCTGCGCATTCGTGAGCCGAATCTGGCCCGCTCCTTCAAAACTCCCGGCATCTGGTTTGTCGCACCCGCCGGGGCCGTTTCCGCGCTTATTTTGATGGTCAAACTTCCCGGCATGACCTGGCTGCGCCTCGTCATTTGGTTTGTCATCGGCATCCTCTTTTATTTCACCTACAGCATCAAACACAGCCGGTTGCGGGATAAAACCACCTGACCGGCGCGAAATTTTATGGGCCTTGAATACCTCCACGCTTACTGGCGCCTGCCCTACGTCCAGTCCCACAAGCCCGAAACGGGTGGCGAGAATCCGTTTGTCGATTTGCCCAAGCTCGGTGACGATCGCAAGGCGCTGATCCTCTGGCGCGGGCCGCTGAC
>DATHOB010000313.1:0-4013 GCA_035485355.1 Opitutales bacterium
GCGCGCGTCACGCGCGCGCCGCCGCCCGGGGATAATCAACGTCCCGAAAAAATTCGGAATCAATTTACGCCAATCGCGGAGGCGGTAACTCGGGCTGGGCAAAACCAGCCGGACTCAAGGGCGGTGGCTCAATCCCCACCCGGCTGGGGGTTGGCGCCGGCACCACCACCAAAGCCGCCATTTGGGGAAGCGGTAAAAGCAGCCGCAAACTGGTGGAAGCGGACCCCGCCATAGGCTCGCGCTCGGCCTCCGCCGAACGCACGAGTTTGCACAAGGGGCAGGGATATTGGCCACTGAAGGTGATTTGCAGCGAAATCGAGGCCGAATAAACCTCGTGATAACGGCTATACATCCGCGCCCACGCGACCGTCTGCACCAGCGGCAAATGCAAATTTGCCGACACCGCGACCGCCACAATAAGCAGCATCGCAAACCCACGCTGGAACCAGACTCGCATGGATTACAACGTTAGGCCAAATGCCGACCATGTCAAGGTTGCTGAAGCCACTTCCGGCGTGTTGACTAACACGGCGATAATCCGTCAATAAAACGTTATTAAACCGTCGTTAAATGTTAGCATTGCGGTCGAACCGGAAGCCCAGGGGCCGGGCTAAGCTTGCCCCAAAAGACTAACTCGCCCGGCAACTGAAATACTTAAAACCTGACCCTTTGGGGGCCCGGTTGCCGTCCGAGCGCATGGCGACGATGCCGGTTGCCGAGTCCGTCACCTTGCGCTTTGAGTTCAAGTGTCAAACGGGAAACTATTTCGCGGGCATCGAAATGGGAACCTGAGCGGGCGCAGGGATGGGCAGGGCCTCTAGGCTATCTACACGAGCTTTGATCTCAGCGTAGGATACGACATCAGTCTCTCCGTCGTGAATGCCTGCAGCCCAATAGAGTTGGCCATGGGCGAGAATCACTTTTTCATAAATAAGCACTTGGCCGTTTTCGGGCTTGTTGTATATCACTTGGGGCAGGTTGGATCTCGGTGGTGCTACAATGCTGCTCGGCGGTAGTTGCTTGGGAAATACCGGGATTTCTTCGGCATACTCCGTCACCAAGGCATTTTGCGCCGGAGCGTTTTCTGTCAAGATCTTCATCGGGCCTGGTGAGGTTGAGGTTGCCTCTATCCATACTCCATTTTCCTTCTTGGCGTTGACCACTTTTCGAAAAATGTCCGGCTCGTGATGGGCCTTATACTCCTCCATGCTCTTGGTGTACGGCTGGATGCCGACGAGCACTCCGCCGGGCATCGCGATCAGCGTTTGCTTCGCGTCCGCCGGGGCGGCGCCATCGAGTATATTAATGCGGTAGCCCTGCTGGGGAAACACCATTTTGCCAGGAGCTGGGTCAGTCGATAGTTCGAAGCTGTCCACGCACGCCTTCAATTTGGCCCCGAGCGCTGACCATTGGGTCTCGGGTGCAGTGGCGTTGACATCGTAGGTCTGGCCATTGGCGGTGACCATCCGCCGATAGATGTGAATTTTCATCCCGGTATCGAAGCTGCCAGATTCGTCTTTGGTGCTGGTATATTCCATTCGCCACTCAGCGGGGGAAAGCGTGCGCTCCACCAAGATGGTGTCGCCATTATGGGCGCGAATGGTTTTTGCGTCCGCTATATTTTGCTTAGATGGCCTCTCTTTCAACGTGGGTCGCCGGTCAACTTTCACTGAAGGCGACGACTGACTGCTGCCTGAGACGGGCAGAGACATGGTGAATCTGCTGGATGTTTTCGTGGAGGAATCTAGGGCATTGATGCGGTAGCCCGCCAGCGGGAATTCTAATTTGGCGGGCCGGGGAATGATCGCCTCGGACGTAGCAGCGGCCGCGCTGGCCGCTCCTTGAGCGGCTGGCGCGGGAGGGTCCGCCACCGGGGTAGTGGCAGCCATTAAAATAGGTAAGATCAATTGGGGTAAAGTCATGGGGGCAGGTATTTTTTGAAGACGGTCTTGGCTCGGAGGATGGGGGTTACTTGTCTTTGAGATACTACTTGCCGTCGACCTTGACCATGACGATGGGAGCGATCTTGGGCGGGGGGCCAAAATGAGAGGGCCAAAATGGGTCAGGTTTTAAGAATTCCAGAAGGCGTTTGAGCAAGTCATAAGCCGGGCCAGCCGTTCCCCGTTTGGCTAGGTTCTTCCATAAAAACGAGTGATGCCGCATTCCACGACTCGCATGGATTACAACGTTAGGCCAAATGCCGACCATGTCAAGGTCGCCAGCTGCCGAAAAGTCCGGGTGACAGAATCGTGGCTTTTTGCTTGCCCGCTGGTGGCCGAGTTTGTTAATGATGACCCTTTGACAGTATTCCGATTGCCCGGTAGCTCAGCGGTAGAGCAGGTGACTGTTAATCACTTGGTCGGAGGTTCGATCCCTCCCCGGGCAGCCATTTTAAGAATTAGGGTCGTAATGACTATTTCGTGACGCATCACGGGCCGTTCGGCATCGGATTTGCACCCCTACGCTAGGGCATGGGGTAGGGCGGGGCCTCCGGACCCGCCTAGCTTCGAGTAATTGCGTGCATTCAAACGGGAATTTCCGCCTCCCACCTTGCCTAATGCCGATCCGCTAGGCGGGTCGAGGACGCCCCGCCCTACCATTCGTTGGCCGCATACCCTAACACACCGCGCCATGAAAAAACCGAATCAAGAAAGCAAACTGTACCCTCACCTCAGGGCATTGAGCAAGGCGGCGAGCTTCAAATCCGTCTCCGTTTTTTCCTCTGCGGGGACTGAGCCTTCGACAATCCCCGCCCCCGCAAACAGCCGCGCGCGCGGGCCGTCCATCAACGCCGAGCGGATGGCGACGACGAACTCGCCATCCCCAGCTGAGTCGAACCAGCCCAGGGCCCCGGCATACAGGCCACGGTCAAAGCACTCCAGGCGGGTTATGTCCGCCCTAGCGGCCTCCCGCGGCTGCCCACCCACGGCGGGGGTCGGGTGCAAGGCCGCAAGTACTTCCAGCAAATGCATGCCTTCAGGCAAAGTCGCGCTCACCGGCGAACACAGGTGTTGCACATTGGGGAGCAGCAGCAAACGCGCGCGCTCAGCCGCCACCTTGAGCAAGCCCAATTGCTGCAGGCGGCGCACTATGGAGTCAACGACGACCTGGTGCTCGTGCAAATCCTTGGCGTGACCCAATAAGTCCCGGCCCAATCGGGCGTCATCGGTGGCCGTGGCGCCGCGCGGAGCCGAGCCGGCGAGGGCTTCCGTCTGCAATTCCCGGCCCTGCACCCGCGCGAGCCGTTCCGGCGTCGCACCGATGAAACTCTGCCCCCGGCCATTGGCCAGCGAAAATCCATAACAGGCGGGGAATTTCTCGCGCAGGTGATTCAGCGCGTCGAGCGGCAAAAATGGCGCTTTTTGGGTCAAATCCAACGCGCGGGCCAGAACAATTTTGCGATATGCCCCGGAGCGAATGCGGCTTAGTGCCTCGGTGACCGCGGCTTCAAACCAGCCCGCACCGCCCGTCTCAGTTATTTGCGTCGGTTCCGGCGGCTTGGCCGCCGCCAGTGGGGCGCGATACGGAAAGGCGGAAAATTTGGCGTGGGCCGCCTTGACCCGCGCCGCCAGCGCCATGACATCCGAGTCGGGCAGGACGCGCACATTGGCCACCGCCACATAGCGACCCCGGCACGATGCCACCTGCCAGCGTGGCAGAAATGCCGTGGCGGGCGCAAACGCCGCGTGGGGCAAAGCCTGATCCGCAAAGGCAAACCCTGCAAAAATGTGCGGCCCGGCCCGCGGGGTGTCGAGGTCGCCCACCGCAATGATGCGGCGCTGAATTTCCGCCGCCCAATCGCGCACGGCGGTAAAGCGATTGGCCCCGGAAAATGTCGCCGACTCCACCGCATCGGCCCCGGCAATGGCCTCGCCCGCGGCGGGCTTTTCGAGGTAAAAATGCAACTCGTGCGGTTCGTAGATGGATTGGAGCACCGCCAACGGGTCAATGTGGGTGACTTCGAGCGAAATGCTCCCATAGCGCGGACGGCCATCGCGCCGGGCCTCCTCGCG
>DATHOB010000314.1:0-2029 GCA_035485355.1 Opitutales bacterium
GCGGTCAAGTTGGGGACACAGGCGTCTTACGTTACGGATCGGTTGACTATAATATCCTGGATACAATACATTTTGGGGATTTTATTTTACATAAAATCGATCCTTCTGACGCTGAGAGAATTCCGGTCGGTGACACCTATACTCTTTCTGTCGATGTTAATAGACGCAAAGCCATCGAACGCCACCACACCGTCACGCACCTGCTGCACTGGGCGTTGCACGAGGTGGTGAGCAAGGATGCGACGCAGAAAGGCTCGTCTGTCGGGCCGGATAAATTGACCTTCGACTTCAATAGCGCGGCGCTGACCCCGCAACAAATCGCCGACATCGAAAAACGCGTCAACCAGCGCGTGCGCGAAAACGCGCCCGTGGCCTGGGGCGAGTTCCCCTACGCCGACGTGAAGGGCCGCGCGGATGTGATGCAGTTTTTCGGCGACAAATATGGCGATGTCGTACGCGTGGTGCAAATCGGCGGCACGGCCAAAAAGGATGCGCACGGCAAAGACCATCCGCTGCTCGACGGCTACTCGATGGAGCTCTGCGGCGGCACGCACGTGCGCCGCACGGGCGACATCGGCCTCTTCAAAATTTTACACGAGAGCGCCATTGCCGCCGGGGTGCGCCGCATTGAGGCCGTCGCGGGTGATGCGGCCGTCGCCGCGGTCAACCACCTGGCGCAGGAAGTCTGCGATCTCGAAAAGACGCTCGCGGGTACTGGGGGAAAAATTCCTTCCACCACCATCGCACTGCCGACCGGCACGCCCGACATCGCCACTGCGCAGGCGCTGGAACAACGCGTGCATGAACTCAAGCATGCCCTCGGCGAAGTACGCGCCGCGGCGGAAAAGGCGAAACGGGCGGAATTGCAAAAGAACGCCGCCGGACTCGCCGACGATTTGGCCGCATCCGCCATCACCCACGGCGCGCTCAAATTCATCGTCGCGGTGGTCGATGCTCCCGCCGCCAGCTTGCGCGACATCGCGGTGCAGGCGGGCAAGACAATAGGCCCCGGGGTCGTCGTCCTCGGCTATGCGGCGGACGGGAAATCCGGCGTCGTGGCGCTGTGTTCGCCGGAAGCCATCGCCGTCGGCCACCTCGCCGGTAAAATCGTCGGCGACCTTTGCACCCAGCTTGGCGGTAAAGGCGGGGGCAAGCCGGACTTCGCCCAAGGCGGCGGCAAGGAAGCCGGACAACTGCCCGCTGTGTTAGACGCTTTTCTCAAACAAATACGTTAGACAAAGATAGAAGAATATCATCCACGAATGGACACGAATAAGTTAAGGTAGGGTAGCTATAAAACTAAACACCTATTCGTGTCCATTCGTGGATTAATTCCCCCTTTCTTGTTCCTTTTCCCATTCAGCCAATCGACGTCGGGTTGGCTTGCTCATCCATTTCGACCCTCGCGACCACCTCGAACAGCAACGTTTGACCACCTGACCATTTCTTCCTATTTTCCTCTTATTCGTGTCCATTCGTGGATAATTTCATCTCATGACCACCGCTGAAAAAGCCGCCTGCCGCGCCCGTGCGCAAACCCTCAAGCCTGCGGTCAACGTGGGCAAAGGCGGCGTGACGCCCGCGCTCATCAAGGAACTCGACATTGCCTTGCGCCGCGCGGAACTGGTCAAAGTGCGTTTTGCCGAAGGACGCGACGTTTTGAAAGCGCAGTGCGACGAGCTTTGCCTGGGCACCCGCGCGGAATGTGTCGGTGGTTTGGGGCGGGTGGCGTCGTTTTACCGCGCATTGCCCAAGCAAGAGCGCAATTAGCCGGTTCGGCCCTCGGCGAATATGTCCTTGAACCCCTGCGGTGGCGGGGTCATTTTCCGGGCATGAACCGCCGCGAATTCATCCGGGTTTCCGCCGCAAGCAGCGCGGCCTTGGGCGCCACGCGCCTCATCGGCCAGACCACCCCCGCCGCCACCCCCACCCCCGCTGCGGCACCTGCCGCTGCTGCCGGCTCCGCCGCCGGAGCCACCGTCGCCATCCCCGTCGCCGTTTCCGTCATGGCTGAGGCGAATTTCGAACA
>DATHOB010000315.1:0-3557 GCA_035485355.1 Opitutales bacterium
ACCGGAAAGGCTGCGCCCGATATCGCGCAGGCGGAGGGTTTCACGCTTTACCGCCTCAACGTCCGTCACTGGTTTGACGAGGCGCAGCAAAGCGCGGAGGCGTTTGCAGTGAACGCGGACTTGGTGGATGTCGTCGGTGCGGTCGGTTTTCTTCGGATGCTCGATGCGTTGCAGGGCGGTGTGCGCGTGGCGACGACCCAGCCGCACGAGGCCGTTGCGCACACTTTCGCGGCGGCGAAGGGCGTCGAACGATTCCGCCGCCGCTTTGGCAGACTTGGCGGGCGCGGGGCGTTTGGGTTTCTTGGCAGGCACGGCGGTAGGCGAAATGGGCGGGGTTCAAGTAATGCCCCCGCGCGAACCCCGGGCAAGGGAAATTAACCATTCCGGAACAAATGTAACAATCGTAACCTTAACGGTCGGCGTGGCGCGCATTTTTTGCCATTTGACGCGTTTTTGAATCGAGGAAACCTTGCAAAATCTAGGATTGATGAATACAGACCGGGGTGTTTTCATTTAGAGACTGGCCTTAACCCCCCCCATCCCGAACCTCACCCCAATCCACATGCTTACCCTATCCCAATACCGCAAACCGGTCACTTCGTGCCTGGCGTCGTTTTTATTGCTTTGTGCCGGCTGTTCGGTCGGCGTGCAGTCGCACACGGAGACTTCGGGGGCATATATTGGGCAGCAATCATTCGCGCAAATCACGCCGGGCAAATCCAAGACGTATGTGGTGGCAGTGCTGGGCGACCCGACGGACAAGAAAACGGCGGACGCCAACACGGAAATATGGGAATGGAGTTATACGGAAAAGGAAATCACGAGCGGGGCGGCGCCATTTCTCACCGGCACGGCCTCCAACGCGGAACACAAACACACGGCGTATGTGGAATTCGACAACGGTGTCGTGGGCAAGACGTGGCGGGATTGAGCGCGTTGTGGACGGATTGGCCATTCAGGGCACTGGAGTGTTCGCATAGCCGGCGAAAACCATATTAAACAAGTTTCCACCGCGGGTGCGTCTCTTTTATAAGGTGCTCATGCCGGATGATCTCGCCCGCCTCTACGACGGCCATGCCCGGGCGTTGTTTGCATTTGCGCTCAACCTGACGCGCAGCGAGGCCGATGCCCGCGATGTGTTGCAGGAGGTCTTTTGCCGGCTGGCGGCACGTCCCGCGCTGCTCGAAGGTGTGCGCAATGAACGGGCGTTTATGTTACGGCTGGCGCACAATCAGGCAGTTGACCTGTTTCGACGGCGCACGACGCGCGAAAAGCCGGAATTGGCCAGAGAGGACGAAGCCAGCACGGGGCATCCGTTTGCGGCGAGCGCGCGGGCGGACGAGGAGGGGTTCCGCCGCGCGTTGGCGGATGCGCTGGGCGAGCTGCCGCCGGAACAGCGCGCGGTCGTCCACTTGAAATTATGGGAGGAGGCGACGTTTGAGGAAATCGCGGAGGTGCTGGCGATATCGCCCAACACGGCCGCCAGCCGCTACCGCTACGCGATAGACAAATTGCGCGTGCAACTGCGTCCTCTTTATAACGAGGTTAAAAACCTATGGACGACTTCGAACAATACCTGAAGAGCCAACCGCTGCGGGCCGTGCCGCCCGAGTGGCGGGAGGACATTCTGGCCCAAGCCACTGCTGCGGCGGGCGGCAAACCGGCGGCAGTGGCGTTGCCGTGGTGGCAGGCGTGGCTGTGGCCCTCACCCTATGCGTGGGGCGCGCTGGCGGCGGCGTGGGCGATTATTTTGGTTTTGAATTTCGCGTCGCAACAGGATTCCGGCGGCCCAGCCAGCGGGGATGCGCGCATGACACAGCTGGAAATTATCGCAATGATGGATGAGAGACGCCTTTTGATGGATGCATTTTACGCCGAGATTAATCCGCCGCATGCGCCGCCTCCACCTCCGGCAAAATTGCCGGATGCCCCGGGGGCCACGCTCGAGCGGCAAGAACCGGAGGAGCATCCGCTCGCCTGATCTATGAAAATCACCGATAAAATTCCGACCTTGGCCCGCATTGGCCGTTTTATTCTTAACGGCCCCCGCAAACTTGGATGTTATCTAGGGAAGCGCTTGGTGGGCATTTTCCATTTTTTCTGGAAGCGCAAATGGAAGATCGCTTTTGCGGCGGCGTGCCTAGTCACCTTGATTGCCCTGGTGCTGACTGCGTTGAACTATCACTATCAAGCTGCCTGGAACAATTATGCGAAGGAGGCCCGCGCCCGCAGTGAAATATTGACCGTGGACGAGCTGGCACCCACGCCGGTTCCCGACGATCAAAATTTTGCGATGACTCCCTTGAGCCAGGAAATTTTTTATGCTCAAAGCAAATCTGTCCCGTCAAAAACCCGGCCAAATTTTTACATTTCCGATGATGTCTTGACGGCCATGCCGGCCATGGTGGACGGATTTGGAATCAAGGAGGTCAATGCGCAAATTGCGCTGCAACACTGGAAGGAGTTTTTTCAAAAAACGGATGTTTTGGACGAGTTAAAAGAAAAGGAAATCTATATGGCGCAGATGGACAAGGATCTGTTGCGGCCCTATTCGCGATTTCCCATTGATTACAGCAAAAGGCCGGCGGCCTCGATTTTGATCCCGCAGATTGGCCCTCTGCTTAATATTTCCACGCTATTTTATATACGAGGCTTTGCTGAATTTACGACGGAGAAATACGATGACGCGCTGGCGACTACATTGACGCTCCTTAGGTTATCCCAAACAGTACGCGACGAGCCTTTTTTAATATCCAAACTTACTGAAATCAGCATGTTGGGGCGACCCTTGCAAATGATTTGGGATGGGCTGGCTACGCACTGTTGGACGGACGGGCAACTTGCGGCACTCGAGGCGGAAATCCAGAAAGTCGACATGATGCCTCAATTTTTGCAGTCACTAAAAGGTGAAAAAACCTATATGAACGACAGCCTTCTCTCGCTCGCCCAGCAGAATTGGTGGGAACGTATGCAGGAGTATAACCGACAGTTCAAAATGATGACTAATGGATATCCAAATCTGTATTTTGATATTGCTATACTCTTATCCAGCCCCCGGTTTGGCATTTATCGAGCGCTGGTAATTGGGAATCCAGGATATGAGTCGCTTTTTCGCGCCATCAACGTGAATGACCACCGGATTGATCCTATCCAGGTAAAAGCTGTCGATTCGGCAATCAATAATTTAGACAAAAACATTCCGGGAAACGGTTTTCTGATCGATTTATTGCCAACCGCAGGTAGCTGCGTAGCTATTTTCGCCCACTCGCAGACTTGGTTGGATCAGGCGGCGGTGGCCTGCGCATTGGAGCGTTATCGGCTCGCTCAAGGGACGTATCCGGAGAAGTTGAACGACCTTGTCCCAAAGTATATTAAGAAATTGCCAAACGATATTATCACTGGCGGGCCTTTGCACTATCAGCGCACGCCGGACGGTTTATTTGTGCTGTATTCCATTGGCTGGGACGGGATAGACCACGGCGGCGAAGAGAGAATATCTTCCGATGGCGAGACGCAGAAAGATTACAACTGGGTCTGGAAGTATCCGGCGCAGTGAA
>DATHOB010000316.1:0-2961 GCA_035485355.1 Opitutales bacterium
AGGTGAAGTCCGGACAGCTCACCGCACCTGGAATTCCTGCGGACGACGAAACCGCCCTGATGACCGAATTGGTCGGCACCTACGGGAAGGCCTGGTATACCTGGCAGGTGGATCGCGGCGACAAATTGCCCCTCGGCATCCCGCAACTCATGATGGCGTTTGTCGCCGATGGCCAGGCCAATCCCGACCTGCTCGCGGCCCGCGACCAAGCGCAAGGCATCTCCTCGGCGGAGAGAAAAATGAGCCGCGCCGACATTGTCGCCCCGGCCATCCAGCCGGGTGCGGATGCCTGGCAAAAGGCTGGGCCAATCCAACTCCAGCTCAAATCCCTTTAGGAAATCACCACAGCATTCTTGGCCTTGCGCTTACGATACCTGGCACCTACTGGGCGACAACATTGACAATGAACACAGTCGCGGTGGGTGTTCCGGTTGTCGGAGTTCCGGTGACATTGACCCGATACTCGCCGATGGCTGCATCCCTGGCCACATTCACTTGAAATAGCACATTGGGCACATCGCTCGCTTTGACGAGAACGGAACTTGGCGTAATTGTAATGCCGTCGGTTTTGGTATCCAGCTGCACGTCGCGTTTGAAATAGGCGCCCCGGTTCAGCACGACCGTCACGGTCGCGTTTCCGCCCTGTTTAATGGTGTTGGGTGTTGGGACGGTGATGCTGAATTCTTCATCAATGGGTACAATGCCGCCCTGACTGCTGACATTTGTGCCCTGGCATCCGGATGCGGTCATCAAGGAGAGAGTCATGGCGATGGCGAATAAAATTTTCATGTGTCTTATCTTTTTTTGCGTTGGGTGAGTGTCTGACGTTTGTCAGTCAGTGGATCGGGGCGAGTATAGGGCATGGGCAAAAGATTTCCATGGGGCGAAACCCTACTGGGGCGCGCAAGCTTGGCGCATGAAGTAGCGCGGTGCTTCAGCCCGTGCTTCTTCCCGCAATACTAGATTCTGCGCGCGGACTTAGGATAACCCCAAAAATCAATTCCCTCGCAGGAGGAAAATTCATTCACGGCTATCCCACCACGCAATCCGGGCAGGAAACACCCTTCACATAGCTGGCCGACTCCTGTTGCGCGGGCGAGAGCACGGCGCGGCAGTTGAAACACTCCACATACCCGGCGGTGGTGAGCGCCGGGGTCAGCGCGACGCGCCGGTCAAACACAAAGCAGTTGCCGTGGTAGTGCGCGCCGCCGACTTCCTCGAAGTATTTGAGGATGCCCCCGTCGAGCTGGTAAACATGCGCGTAGCCCTGCTCGGCCATATAGAGCGCGGCTTTTTCACAGCGGATGCCGCCGGTGCAAAACGTCACCACCGTTTTCTCTTTGAGCTGCGGATCGAGCTTGGCCAACTTTTTTGGGAATTCGCCAAAGGATTTCAGCGTCGGCGTGAGGGCGTTTGCGAAACTGCCGATTTCGATCTCAAAAACATTACGGGTGTCGAGCAGGGCGATCTCGCGGCCGTCGCCGTCGCGCCCCTGTTCGAGCCAGCCTTTTAGCGTGGCGGCGTCGACTGAAGGTGCGCGCTGATCCATCGGGCGGATCATCGGCTGGCGCATGGTGATGATTTCTCGTTTGATTTTCACCAACATCCGGTTGAAGGGCTGGTCGTCGGACCAGGATTCCTTCACCGGCAGCCCGGCAAAACGCGGGTCGGCCGTCAGCCACGCCAGCACGCCGCGCACGCCCGCTTCCGTCCCGGCGAGAAACAAGTTGATGCCCTCCGGGGCCAGCAGAATCGTGCCCTTGAGCTTGGCCGCGGCGCAACGCTGGCGCAGTTCCGTCTGCAAACCCTCCGGCGCCGCGATGGCGACGAATTTATACGCGGAAATGTTCAGGAAAGGCATGGACGAAAGACTGGATGGAATTTAATCCTTCTCCCGCATCCCAGCAAACCCAAAACCACCCTCCCCAAAAAGTCTGATTACTTTTCTCCCCTATACTGGCGCGACCGATTGCATAACATGTTCGCCAACTCACGCCGCCGCGCCGCAGCACTTTTTATATTTCTTGCCGCTGCCGCATGAACAGGGATCGTTGCGACCGAGCTTCGGCGCCTCCCGGCGCACCGTCTTGCCGGGGCTGGTGGCCGCGCCGGCATAAACCCACTTGCCCTCCTCCCGGCTGAACAACGCGACCTCGTGGTGCTCCTGTTCTTTGCCCTCGACCTTGTACCGCGCGGTGAATTCCACCAGCCCGGCGGTATCGGCGGGGCCGCCCTGCTCGGTCCGGTTAATGGTAAGACCCAACCATTCGGAACTCTCGGCCCAGCGCTTGGCGTCGTCCGCGGAATAATCCTTCCGCTGCTCGGCCGAAAGAGTGCTACCGAGGTGCGCATAGGCGTGCTGCACATAAGCCGAGTAGCGCGAACGCATCAGTGCCTCGGCCGTCGCCGCCGGGGAACCGGCAATGATCGGACCACAGCAAGCGTCATAGGCGAGACCAGAACCGCAGGGACAGTTGTTCATTGACGCTACTTATCCTCGTCCACTCCTCCGTCTGCAATCCCGGAAAATAAAAAATGACCAACCCACCAACGGCTTACCCGTCCCCATGGGTAAGGCAAATCCCGTTGCCGCTTGCGTTGTCGGCGCGCTTGGCTCAGAGTGGTGATTGTAAACGTTCTTCAAAGGCACCTTTTAAAGTTCAATCGTACCGCTAACCATGGATTGGACTCCCCTGAACCTCACCGTCCGCGTCGGCTGCAGTCTCGTTTACGAAACCACCGTGCCGACTTCGGTGCTCTTCGTGCTCAAGCCCCGGCTCGAAAACCGGATCCAGGTCATGCAGGAAAATCTTTCCTTCGGCATCGGGCTACCGTCCAATGAATTTCAGGATTCCCACGGCAACATCACCCACCGCTCGACTTTCATGCAGGGCCGCAACGAAATTATCCATGATGCGCTCGTCGCCGTTTCGTCGCTGCCCGACACCCGCGAGATCAAGG
>DATHOB010000317.1:0-7824 GCA_035485355.1 Opitutales bacterium
GAAGGGGTGATTTCTTCCTGCGTGAAGTCCACCTTGCGGTAACCCACGGTCAACAGCGCATTCCAATCATCAAGTTTTTTGGTGATGATGACTTTTTCAAACAGGTTCGCGCCCATACCTTGATTCGTCACGCCCACCGCAGGTGCGGCCACCGCGCCCGGGCCACCTACCGGTTCGTTTGCTCCCGTGGTGCTCGCAAAATCCAGCAACACTTCCCCACCCCAGCCATTGCCGAGATCCGCCACCGCGCCGAGATAGACGCGGCGGAGCAGGAATTCATTCGACGCTGGCGGATTCGACACTCCGACGGTCGGATGGTTATCCTTGGAGGTCAGCCCGTCATATTGGGCTTGGATCAGACCTTCGATTTTAAGGCCTTTGACGTTGGCGTCTTTCGGGCCGGCCACCACGGAAGGATCGCCGGAGGATTTGGCCAGGGAGTTGGCTTCGTCCTGAGTAATGACATTTTTCTTCACTAATAGGTCCAGCGTCGCCTTGTCTTGCGCGTGCGCCGGCGCGGCGAGCAGCAGCAAAGCCGAGGCCAGCCCAAGGGCGGGTGCGGCAGCGCGATGAAGCTGAAGTTTAATTTGAGCAATGATATGCATGAGTTATGTTTTCCAAGGGAACCCAGCTTCCGCAAGTACGGTCAGACAGGAATGTTATTGAGTTGATGTGGTTTTGTTGCCTCCGGGGAACCGGTCGCGCGTTAATTGGCAATTGGTTTATTCGCCGCGTTCATCGCGCGCACTGTGGCCGCGCGGCGTGGCCAGACGAGTTTTTTCCAGGCACTCGACTTGTGTGACTTGGTGGTCGTGCACGACGATATAAACTTGGCCGTAGCCCAAACCCTCCACCTTGCGGCGGACGAGCTCAAGCCACGAAGGCGCGGCGGTTGGGTTGGATGTTGTAGCGGACATGATTAATTCCCGTAATCTTGATATAGATATACTTCATTAGATTGGTAGACATTAAAATCGCAAAAAGACGAATAGAGTCAACATGTTTTTTAACTTTTTTTCGCCACCAGATCCGCAAGCGAAAACGGCAGCGGCACCTTGTCCCGGCGCATCTTGCGCATGGTCACCTCGACGACATCGGCGAGGGAATATTTGTCGAGGATGTTGGCGATGGCATTACGCACATCCACCATCAGCATGCGCAGGCCGCAGTGCGCCTCGTCCGGGCATGAGCAGGGGGCGTAGGCCGTCTGGCTGGCGCAGGAAATCGGCGCCAGCGGCCCATCCAGCAAGCGCACAATTTCGCCAATCTTGATGTCTTCCGGCGATTTCCGCAGGAAGTATCCGCCGAATTTTCCGCGCCGGGTATCCACATATCCGGCGAGGCGCAATTGGTGCAAAATCTGTTCGACGTATTTTAACGGCAACTGGCTCAGCCCGGTCAGCTCCGACACGGAAACATGTGTGCGCCCGACTTCCTTGGCGATGCCAAGGTTAATGAGTGCGCGCAGGGCGTATTCGCCTTTTTTCGTCAAATGCATGGCTGCTTAAAAGACTAACAACTTAATGTACACTTACACTGTAAGGTATAAAATTTCCCCGGACAAGCTCATATTCTAGCGCCCATGAGCACCTGAGTCACATCATCCAAAGTAATCCAGCCCGCCAGTTGACCCGGCGCGCCATCTACCAAGGCCGCAATTTCACTTTTTTCTAAAAATAGGGCGAGGAGTTGGGTGAGTGAGGCGGCGGCGTCAATATGCAATGCCGGTCGGACCAACTTCGTCCAATCCGCTGAAGCCATCTGTACCAAGTTTTGCACCAATAATTCCCGCACCCGGACATAACCCACAACTGTTCCGGACTGTATCACCGGGTAACTCCGATGCAGCTTGGGACCGACGGCCAGCACGTTGTCCCGCAATGTTTTTTGAGAGTCGAAAAAATGCACGGAATCCGCTGGCACCATGGCCGTGCGCACTCGCCGAGCACTCAACGTGGCCGCGTGGATGATGATGATTTCCTCGCGGTTGTGCAGCAACTGCTCGGCCTTGGCCGATTGCACCAAGGTGATAATGTCCAAAATGCGTTCACTCGTGTTACGATCGCTGGTTTGCGCGGGCTTCAGGCAGGCACAATACTTCTCCATCAAGACCACCAAGGGATGGCAGATGCGCATCATCCAGACCAGCGGGCCAATGAGCCGCGAAGCCAGCCGTTCGGCATGGCGCACCCCCAAAATCTTGGGGGTGAGTTCGCCTCCAAAGAGCACGGCTAGCGTGAGCCCAACGGAAAATAGCCACAACCATTGGGTGCCGTAAACGCGGATGAAAATCGCCCCCGCGAGTGTGGCCAGCCCGGTATTGGCCAGGGTGTTAAAAACTAAAATGGCGGACACCGGGCGCTCGATGCGCTGCTTCATGCTCAGCCAGCGTCCCGCCACTTGCACGCCACGACTATGTTGCAATTTCAGGGAGAGCGGATTCAGGCAGAAGAGCACCGCCTCAGTTAGCGAGCACACGAACGAAATGCCCAACACCGTGGCACAGGTTAATATCAGCAAGAGGATCATGTTTGGAAGGGCGGATGCCTGATTTACATGAAAAGAGGACGTTCAACATTATCTCAACAAATGTTGATTAAATCCATAGGGTATAACCCTTCCCCTCCAGTCTGTTTTAACCCATGCAATTAACCACCCACCCTGTCCATCCCCCACCCCGGCTATACCCGCGGCCCTTGTGCCTTGGGCAATTGAATAAAGAAACTGGTGCCCTGACTGGTGGTGGTTTCGAAGCGGATGCGGCCTTTGTGCGCTTCGACAATGGATTTCACAATCGCCGTGCCCAGGCCCGTGCCGCCCGTCTTGCCGTAGGTGACAAAGGGGTCGAAAAGATTGTTGCGAATCTGCTCCGGGATGCCTTTGCCGTTGTCGGAGATGATGATTTCGATGTTTTCCTTGCGATCGCGCACCTCAATGCGGACCTTGCCGTCGGAGCGTTCATCGCACCCATCAATCGCATTGCCGACGAGATTTTGCAGCACGCGCAGCAATTTATTTTCCTCGGCTTCGACGAAGACGGGCTCAATCTCCGTCTCAATGGTAACGCGCTCTTTTTGAAAATACGGCTCGTTCAATTCGCGGAATTTGATGACCAGCGATTGCATTTCCACCCGCGACGGCTTGAAGGTCTGCACGCCCTTGGCAAATTCGCTCACTTCATTCGCCATGTCCACCATGCGCTGGATTTGCTTGTTCATGTTGGAACAAAGCTTCTGCGTTTTCGCGTCCTGGTGCTGGGTGGAAATCAACTGCGCGCCGAGGCTGATGAGTGTGAACGGATTTTTAAAATCGTGGATAATGGAGCTGACCATGTTGCCCACCAGCGACATCTTTTCCTGTCGGAGCATGTCGTCCACATAATGGCGCGTGGTGTGGTGCAGGTGGTTGACGATGGATTGGAGAATCTGGTCTATCGGCCCGGGCGCGCGGCGGATGAAATCGCGTAGCTCATCCCGGGTGATACAGGCGATGGTCGCACCGTCCGTGGCCGAGGCGCGCAGGGCGCGCGGCGCCTTGGTCAGCACGCCAATCTCGCCAAAAAAGTCCCCCGCCACCGCATAACTGATGATGCGCCAGTTGTTGCCGGGCACCGATTTCTCAAACGTGACGCGCCCCTCGATCACCAAAAACAAGGCGTCCGACTCGCCGCCTTCGTCAAAAATGACTTCACCCGGTTTGCAATTCCGGATGGTGGCGGCGGCGGCCAGCGCCTTCGCCTGCTCTTCCGGCAAACCGCGGAAAAATGGATGATCCTCCAACCGCATGGCTGGTGGCCGGGCGGAGAACGCCTCTACCCTGCTAGGAGCTAATGACGGCACAGCGTCTTCGAAAATATAACTTTCCGCGGCGGGGTTCAAGTGCGGAAATACCAAGCTCATACCCCATATTTATCGGCGTGAATCAACCCACATTAACCGCCTCAGCGGTCACAGGCGGTTTAGATAAGGCTAACCCAATCGCCGACGGTAATCCTCATAACCAAAGTGTGCGACCACGCGGAAGTTTTTCACTGTCGGGTCGAATACGGCGATGTCCGGCAAGGGGACGCCATTGAAAGTCGAGGTCTTCACCATGGTGTAATGGGCCATGTCGAGGAAGACCACGCGGTCGCCGATTTTCAACGGCTCCGCAAAGGAATAGTCGCCGATGACATCGCCCGCTAGGCAGGTCGGCCCGCCGAGGCGATAGGTGTGCGCAAACTCGCCCGCCGCTCCCGCGCCCAGGATGGCTGGTCGGTAGGGCATCTCCAACACATCGGGCATGTGCGCCGTGGCGGAGACATCAAGTATCGCGAGGTTCATTTTATTCTTGGGCAAATCCAACACTGTGCCTGCGAGCGCGCCGGTGTGCAGTGCGACGGCCTCGCCGGGCTCCAGATAAATTTCCAATTTATATTTTTCCCGAAAGTTTTTCACCACGCGCACCAGCCGCTCGATATCGTACCCCGGACGCGTGATGTGGTGCCCGCCGCCGAAATTCACCCATTTCAATTTCGGGAAAAATTCGCCAAATTTTTGCTCGAACGCCGCCACCGTGTGTTCGAGCGCGTCGCTGTCCTGCTCACAGAGGGTATGGAAGTGCAAGCCGTCAAGTCCATCCAAGTCGCCCGGGTTTATCTCACTGCGCAGCGTGCCCAATCGTGAACACGGCGCGCAGGGGTTGTACAAATCCGTCTCGACCTCGGAGTATTCCGGATTCACGCGCAAGCCCGCCTCAATGTGCCGCCCCACTCCACGCACTTGCGTGCGAAACTTCCGCCACTGCGCCGGGGAATTGAAAATCAGCGTGTGCGCGTAGCCAAGCAGGTGTTCCAGCTCGGCGTCCTTGTAAGCCACGCAGTAAACGTGCACTTCGCCATGGAAAAATTCCTGCGCGAGCAACGCTTCGTGCAACCCGCTCGAGGTCGTGCCGGGAAGATATTTTGCCACCAACGGATAGGCCGCAGGCATGGCGAAGCCTTTTTGCGCGAGGAGTATTTTGCACCCGGCTTGCTTCGCCACGTTGGCCAGCAATTGGCAATTTTCCTCCAGCCGTCCCAAATGCACGACATAGCACGGCGACGGCAGCCGCGCGTAATCCAGCTCCGCCAACTGGCGCAGGCGCTCCGGCGGAAACGGCGGCGTGGGATCCTGAGACATGGAGCTAGGAATTTATCCAAATATTGACCCGAATATTTTCCTCTTCATTCGTGTCCATTCGTGGAATAAATAAAATCTTACTCGGTCGGCAATTCCATGACATTCCACGGCAGGCCGCGGCGGGCGAGCTCGGTCAGGAACGGCTCAGGGTCGAGTTGCTCCATATTCCACACGCCCGGTTTCAGCCATTCGCCCGAAGCCATCATGATCGCGCCCACCACCGCCGGCACTCCCGTAGTGTAGCTAATGGCTTGCGACTTCACCTCGCGGTAGCACTCCTGGTGGTCGCACACGTTGTAAATATAGACGCGGCGCTTCTTGCCGTTTTTATAACCTTCGACGAGGCAGCCGATGTTTGTCTTGCCCTTGGTTTTCGGGCCGAGCGACGCCGGGTCCGGCAGCAAGGTCTTGAGGAATTGAATCGGCACAATCTTCTGCCCCTGGTGCTCCACCGGCACGATGCCGAGCATACCGACGTTTTGCAGCGCCCGCATGTGGTTGAGGTAGTTGTCCGAAAACGTCATCCAAAACCGCAGGCGCTTCACGCCGGGAATGTTGATCGCCAGCGACTCCAGCTCCTCGTGATAAAGCAGGAAGCACTTTTTCGCGCCGATGGCGGGAAAATCAAACGTGCGGCTCCAGGACAGCGGCTCCGTCTCCACCCATTCGCCGTGCTCGAAATAGCGCCCGCGCGCGGAAACCTCGCGCAAATTGATTTCGGGGTTGAAGTTCGTCGCAAACGGCAGGCCGTGGTCGCCGGCGTTGGCGTCGAGGATGTCAATCTGCTCGATGCGGTCGAAAAGTTTTTTCTGCGCGTAGGCGCAAAAGACGTTGGTCACCCCCGGATCAAATCCCGAACCGAGCAGCGCCATCAGCCCGGCCTTCAGGAATTTTTCCTTATACGCCCACTGCCATTTGTATTCAAACTTGGCGACATCGGGCGGTTCATAATTCGCCGTGTCGAGGTAGTGCACTCCCGCGTTGAGGCACGCATCCATGATCGGCAAATCCTGATACGGCAGCGCGACGTTGATGACCATGAAGGGCTTTTCCTTCTTCAAAAACGCTGTCAACGCCGGCACGTTGTCCGCGTCAATCGCCGCCGTGCGAATGGAACGCTTCAACTGCGCGGCGATGGCCTTGCACTTGGACAACGTTCGCGACGCGAGGACGATTTCCGGGAAATGCTCGACGGCCTGCGCGCACTTGTGCGCGACCACGCCGCCGACGCCGCCCGCGCCGATGATGACGACCTTGCCGCGGTTGCCGGCGGCTTTCACGCTTTTTTTGCTCATGGGATTAGGGAATGAAGCGCGCTTACACTAAAAGGAATTGCGCCAGAGGGAAGCTTGAAACGCGTTACAATTCTGAGCAATGGAATTCCCCCACCCTTGTTCTTTGTGCGCCCTCCCGTGTGTCTAACCTCAAAAATCCAACAAATACGGCAAGCGCGCATACACGCCTTCCGGATCGTTGAACTTGCTCACGAAATTCCATTGTGACTGCACCTGGCGCAGCGCGGCCGAGATCGGGTCGCGTCCGAGCGGGAGCGATAGCGCCGGGTTGGTGCTGGCCTTCGACACCGGCGATTCATCATCATTACCCGAGAGCCTTTCCGCCAAAGCCTCAAATGCGGTGCGGGCTTTGGGAAACTCCTCCAAGGTGTAATCATTGTCATTTAAATTTGCCAGTTTCGCCGCTTTCTTGATCGCATCCTCCAGCCCGCCCATTTCATTGACCAGGCCCTTGCTCTTCGCGTCGATCCCGCTCCACACGCGCCCTTGCGCCATTTCCTGCACATCGGCGGGATTCAGCTTCCGCCCCTCGGCGACCTTGCTGATAAATTGGTCGTACAAACTATCGACCAGCTTTTGCGCGAGTTGCTGTTCGTCGGGCGTCCACGGGCGGGTCATTGTATCCATATCGGAATACGGCGTGGTCTTAACGGTGTCGAAATTGACGCCCAGGTTGCCCGCAAGACCTTCAAGATTCAGCTTCAAGCCAAACACGCCAATGGAACCGGTGACGGTCGTCGGCTCGGCGTAAATGTAATCGCTATACGCGGAAATCCAGTAACCGCCGCTCGCCGCATAGGTACCCATGGAGACGACCACGGGGATTTTCTTGGCGAGCAGATTGCGCATCTCGCGCTGGATGACTTCGCTGGCATAGGCGCTGCCGCCGGGGCTGTTCACCCGCAGCACCACCGCCTTCACGTCCTTGTCGCCGCGAATTTCGCGCAAATCGTACGCAATCTGGTCGCCGCCAACTTCGCCATCCGCGCCGCCGCCATCCACGATGTCGCCTTCGGCGTAAATGACCGCAATGTGGTCGCCACCGGAAAATTTGGCGGCAGTGTCGCGGCTGAGATCCCGGCGCTTGATGTAAGTGGCGAGCGAAACTTGGTAAAAGGTGTCGTTATCCTCGTCATACGCTCCGACGCCTTCCAATTCCTTGATGATTTCGTCCAGATACGCCGTTTTGTCCACCAACTTGTTCTGCACCGCATCCGGTGCAAGATACAAACCCGGCTCGTCGGCCAGTTTTTCAAATACGGCCCGGTCCAATTTACGGCTGGCGGCCAATTGGTCGGCCACCGTGCCCCAGATGCCGCCCAGCAACTGCGTCAATTGCTCGCGGTCGGCATCGCTCATGTGCGTCTCGG
>DATHOB010000318.1:0-2594 GCA_035485355.1 Opitutales bacterium
AAATCTCTTGCGGAAAAGGTGGTGCCCACCGGCGGCCAGGTCGGGATACGCCAGGATGCCACTTGGAACGTGCCGGAGCCGGAACTGGCGCTGGTGTTTAATTCGCGCGGGAAAATCGTCGGCCACACGATTGGCAACGACATGAGCTCGCGCGACATCGAGGGCGAAAACCTGCTCTATTTGCCGCAGGCAAAAACTTACCAGCGCTCTTGCGCGTTGGGGCCATGGATTCATCTAGGCGCGAGCGAAGAAGTGGCCCGTGCATGGAAAATCCGCATCGCCATCCGCCGCGGCGGCGCGAGCGTATTTTCCGGCGAGACTTCTGTCGGCCAAATCAAGCGCACATTTGCGGAATTGGCCGATTATCTCTTTCGCAGCCAGGTATTCCCGCACGGCGCAGTGTTGCTGACCGGCACTGGCATCGTCCCGCCGGATGGCTTCACTTTGCAATCCGCGGACGAAGTGGAAATCGAAATTTCCGGCATTGGCGTCTTGCGCAACTCGGTGGCGGTGGTGTAATCGTTTCCCGTAAAATCCATGCAACTCCAAGATAAAATCGCCCTCATCACTGGCGGCACCAAAGGCATCGGCGCGGCCTGCGCGCTTAATTTCGCCCGGCAGGGCGCGCACGTTGCGCTCGCCGCACGCAATTTCGACGACGAAGCGAAGCAGACCTGCAAGGCCGTCGAGGCGCTCGGGCGGAAAGCCATTTTCATCGCGGCGGATTTGGGTAAGCCCGCCGACGCCACGCGCTGTGTGGCGGAAACCGTCCGGCAACTGGGCGCGATTGACGTGATGGTGCACGCAGCGGGCGGCGCGGTCAATGGCGGTTTGTTGGAATTAACCCCGGAGGCTTGGCAGGCGGCGTTCGACGTGCACGTCCATGCCATTTTCCATCTTTGCCGCGCGGCGGTGCCGCACATGAAGCAACGGCCTGAAAGCGCCATCATGCTGATTTCGTCCGCCGCCGGTATCCGTGGCATCAAGACGAATATCGCCTATCAGGCGGTTAAGGGCGCTCTGCCGCAAATTACCCGCGCGCTCGCCTTTGAATTTGCCGACAACAACATCCGCGTGAATTGCGTCGCGCCGGGCGTCATCCGCACGGCTTTTCACTCGGCGATGCCCGCGGCGGTGAAGAAAAACAATTTGGATAACCGCATCCCCCTGCATCGCGAAGGAACGCCGGAGCAAGTCGCGGATTTGATTTCCGCACTTGCTACCAACGATTTTATCACCGGTGAGACCGTGGCAATCGACGGCGGCATCACCATGCGCATCGCCTAATGTAAGTTTACGCTCCCGGCGGGGAAGTTACTGCAGTAGCGGCGGGAGCCGGGGCGGTGTCGGGAACAGGGGTCAGCTGGCCAATGGGCTTGTCGCTGATCGAGATGTCGTCGTAATAGATGTCCACGTCCGTCGGTTGGGGATTGGCCCAGGTGCGGAAGCCGAAGTCAAATTCCTTGAAGCCACCCGTCAACCCGCCATCGGGATACATGATGCGGTGGGTGATAGGCTGATTCACCGTCAATACCCCGTCGACCCAAATGACGATGCGGCCGGGCTTTTCCACAAACTCCCATTCGAGGCAAAACCATTTGTCCGTCGGATATTTGCCCACTTGCTTGGTGGTTTCGCTGCGGGCCCGATCTGCTGTCGGGGCATTGAGCTGAAACGAGGGCTGAAATAGACCGCGGTCAGTGCCGATTTCCAGGAAGTCGGCGATGGGAAAGCCAACGGAACCGGAGAGGAGAAAAACACTATGGGTCGCTGAAATACCCTTGATCATTACATAGGCGCGGCCATAGAAATGGTTAACCAGTTGGGGATACATTGTCATGCCGAGGAAGGCCCAAGAATTGGTCCGTGTGCCAGCGGGATAATGCACATGAAGGGCGGATCGGCCATGGGCGACTACTGTATGCTCGACCTCAAGCGTGGCATCGCCCGCCACGCGCTTGACCCAGACTTTGGGGTTAATGTCACCGGATTCGAAATCCTCGGTAAACATTGCCGGGGCGTTGGCGGGGCGATCCCATGCCGCAACGGCATTGGCAGCCGCCGGGGCAGTGGTGGTGGCGGCCGGTGCCGTTGTGGCGGTGGCAGCCGCTGGAGCCGGTGCATCCGCCGCGTGCAGGTTGCCCAGCGCAGCAACGGATAAACTGGCCGCGCCTAAAACGGCCCAAAGTCCGGGCCGCACGGCGAGGGTTGAGCTGCGATAGGTTTTCGCAAGTGAATGGATTAATTGGGAGGGGGTAGCGGAGTGCATGGAGGGGTATTGGGTTAAAGCTGAACAGATTTACTAAAAAAGGATCGAGCATGTCAAACAGCCGGTTATTGGCTGGCTTAGATTCTCGCCAATTGCTCGGTTGCGTCACCAAACTTGTCGAGCTTCACCCCCATGCGGTCCATGAGCGACAGGTAGAAGCTGCAGAGTTTGCGGTTATCGTCGCCATCCTTGGTGTAGTCCAGCACTCGCCCGGTTTCCAGCGAGCCGCCCAGGGTGCCCGCGGTCAACACGGGGACTTTGCTGCTGTCATGATTGCTGCCGGACCACATATTGGACATGAACACGAGGAAGGAATTATCCAGCA